>DATAIT010000087.1 GCA_036262515.1 Acidimicrobiales bacterium
CACCGACTTGAGGGCGTCGACGTGGGACGGCTTGCTCAGGTGCACGGCGATGGGGAAGAAGCTCGGGTCGTCCCAGCCCGCTGCGTCGGCCTTGGCGAACTTCTTCCAGTAGGAAGGTCCGCTCTCCCACGGAACCCGGGGAAGCGACAGCGGCCCGCCGACGTCGAGGGACGGGCCCGGGCGGATGCAGGCTGCCGACCGGCCGCTTTCCGGAGACGACGATCGTGGGCACGCGTCGTGGTGGGAGCGGACATTCAGGATGGCGAGGACGGCTCCGCCGAGCAGGACGACCAGCGCCATCCCTCGCGCCCGGCTCATCGGAGCCTCATTTAGCCGAGCAGATGGGCTCGACGAGCAACGTCGATTGGCACGGCGTGGGGCGACGGTTCACCGCCACGAGAACCTGCCGGTCGAGTGCAACGTGGCCCGCCATTCCGCTCGACGTACGGACCGGGCATGCGGCGAAAGGCGGACTCCTGGCACTGTTGGGCACGACTCCGTCGACGCAGCGAAGCGCCTCTCTCGCAACGGGTTGTCCGCTTTCGACACAAGAGCCGGAATGGCGCTCCGGTAGGATCCGGACGTGACGATGCTACCATTCGACACCGCCAACTCGGCCGCGGTGGAGACCGTGGACTGCGCGATCATCGTCGTGACGTACAACAGTGCACGGCACATCGCGTCATTCGTCTCTTCGATCCAGGCCGCGGCCGGTTCGAGGACCTGGCGCCTCATCGTCGTGGACAACGCATCCCGGGACGGCACTCGGGATCTCGTTCCCAACGCATCCAACATCTCGTGCATCAGTGCCGGGGCCAATGTCGGCTATTCGGCAGGGATCAACATCGGGCGGAGGTACGCCGGGAGCTGCAGGACGCTCCTCGTATCCAACCCCGATGTCCGGCTCGGCCGGGGCGCCATAGAGCACCTGTACGAGGCGGTGACGGCACGGGGTCACGGGGCCGCCGTGCCGATGCTGCACGACGCCAAGGGGTCGCTCATGCGATCCCTGCGGCATGAGCCGTCGGTCGGCGGGCAACTCGGCGAAGCGCTCTTCGGGGACCGTTTCTCACGCCGGCCGGCGTGGCTGAGCGAGATCATTCGGGACCGAGCCTCGTACCATCGACCGCAGTTGGTCGAGTGGGCCACGGGGGCGGCGATCATGATCTCCGCCGCATGCAACGACCTGGTTGGGCGCTGGGACGAGTCGTACTTCCTGTTCTCCGAAGAAGTCGATTACGCCCGTCGAATCCGCGCGCACGGCTTCACGATCGCCTACGTCCCCGAGGCCGTCGCCGTCCATGACGAAGGCGGCTCGGGTCGTCCCACGTCCATGCTCGGATTAGCTGTCGTGAACCGACTGCGGTACTTCCAATCCTACCACGGCCGCTGGGCCTCGACGATGTACGCCGGCACGCTCCTGCTGGAGATGCTGATGCGTTCCTCGAGCCGCCACCACCGGCAGGCCGCACTCGTTCTGGCCAAGGCGATCCCACCGGCGATCCTGTCGAACAGGTTCGAGACGGGGCGCAGCACGTGAACATGGTCGTCGTGACGCCGAGCTACGCCGCCGACCACGACCTGCTGGTCGACCTGCACGAGTCAGTGCTCTCCTGCTTCCCAGTCTCCGTCTCCCATCTGGTCGTGACGCCCGAACGGGACGTGAACCTCTTCCGCCCGCTCGAGGGGCCGCGCTGCACGGTCGTATCGGTGCCGGAGGTCATGCCGATGCGCCTGTGGCCGGCGCCGTTCGCCAACGCCTGGCTGAACCCGAGGAAGCCGATTCCGCCGATACGAGGGTGGATCATGCAGCAGCTGGTGAAGCTGGGCGCCGCCAGCCAGGCCCAGGAGCAGATCGTGGTGCTGGCCGACGCAGACGTCACCTTCGTTCGCAAGGTCACGGCGGAGACATTCGCTCCGGGCGATCGTATCCGGTTCTACCGCAAGGACGGTGCGGTGGACCAGACGCTTCCGAGGCACATTCGGTGGCACGCCGCGGCCCGCACCCTCCTGGGACTTCCCGGCTCGCCGGAGCCGCCGCTTCCCGACTACATCTCGGCTTTGAACACCTGGGACCGGGATGTCGTGCGCGCCTGTCTCGGGCGGGTCTCCGAGGTCGGCAGTCGGCCCTGGGCAGAACTCGTCAGCCGCTTCGTGCACTTCTCCGAGTTCATTCTGTACGGCGTCCATCGCGACAACGATCCTGATCGAGACTTAGACGCGGACACCGACGATTCGATGTGCCTCTCCTACTGGGAGACCACCCCCCTCGACGACGTCTCGAGTGAGGAGCTCGGTCGGCGGCTGTCGCCCACAGACGTCGCGGTGATGATCTCTGCGAAGTCGGGAACGACGTTGCCGGTACGCCGTCGGCTCGTCGCGTCGCTGCGAGGATGAACATCGGCTACCTCGTACCCGAGTTCCCCGGTCAGACCCACGCCATGTTCTGGCGTGAGATCGCCGTCCTCCGGCAGCACGGTGCCCGGGTCGATCTCCTGTCGACGAGACGCCCGGTGGCGACGGGGCCCCATGCCTGGGTACCCGAGGCGACGGCCGAGAGCACCTACCTCCTCCCGCTCCGTCCGCACATCGTGGCCGCCGCCGCACGCGCCTTTGTCCGCGCCGGCCCCGGAGGCTGTCTTCGATGGTTCCGGGCGCTTCGGTCCGCCGAGCGCGACGGAACCGTCAAGGGCGCGGTTCGCATGGCGTCCCTAGCCGTCGTCGGTGCCGCCGTGGCCGGCTTGGCCCAGCGTCGGCAGTGGCGGCATCTCCACGTCCACTCGTGCGCCGATGCCGCCAACCTGGCCCAGTTCGCGGCGCAGCTGACGCAACTGACCTACAGCGTCACGCTGCACGGCCCCCTGCGCGATTACGGGGGCAACCAGCGCCAGAAGTGGAGCAATGCGTCCTTCGCCTTCGTGATCACCGAGGTGCTCCGCAGGGAGATCGAGACCGTGTTGGGGCCCGCGCTGCCGCCGGTAATTCGGATGGCCGGGATGGGGATCGACGCAGCGCGGACCGTGCGGTCGACTCCCTACCAGCCGTGGGAGCCGGGGACGCCCGCACGGATCTTCAGTTGTGGTCGGCTCAACCGGGCAAAGGGTCACGTGGACTCGATCGCCGCCGTCCACGCGCTGCGCCGTGCGGGGATCGACGCCTTCCTGACCATCGCCGGCGAGGACGACGCGGGGGGCACCGGGTATCGGCAGGTCGTCGAGCGGGCCGTGCGGGACGAGGGCCTCGGCGCAGCCGTCCGACTGCTCGGGATGGTGTCCGACAGCGAGGTCGAGCGCTGGCTCGATCAGACGCACGTCTTCGTCCTGGCCAGCATGGCGGAGCCGCTGGGCGTGGCGGTCATGGAAGCCATGGCCATGGAAGTGCCAGTGGTCGTGACGTCAGGCGGGGGAGTGACCGAGCTGGTCGAAGACGGCCGGAACGGGCTCGTCGTGCCGCCGTCCTCGCCCCTCGAGCTGGCTGGTGCCGTGGAGAAGCTGCTCCGTGACCCGGCCCTCGGGTGCCAGCTCGGCCGCAACGCCCGGGCGACCGTGCTGGCAGGCTTCAGCTGCGAGCGGAACGCCACGCTGCTGCTGGCCGAGATTGCGGCGTTGCACGACGCGGACGCGCATCATGGTGGCCCATCGAAGGGACACTGATCCGGCAGGCGCCCGGAGACGCCCGCCGCCCCGCCGCAGGGAGACGACGCCCCCGACGCTAGAATCTTCGGATGAACCGTGGCGTACCCGCGCGGTCGCAGCCGGCTCTCGTCACGGGATGTACCGCTTCCGGCACCGTCATCGGACCGCTCGGCGGCGGCGACCGGTTCATGGACCCGGCGTCGCTCTCGCGACGGGGCGGCTGGGCCGGGGGCCACGTCGGTGGCGACTGATCTGCAAACGCGGCGGGGGCGCCACTTTGCACGCCGCCCGGGAGCCGCGCCAGACCGTCCCCCGACCCCGACCGCGGTACGCCTGCTGCAGATCTACGGGGTCCTCCTCTTCGTCATCCCCT
Source organism: Acidimicrobiales bacterium (assembly GCA_036262515.1). GTDB lineage: Bacteria > Actinomycetota > Acidimicrobiia > Acidimicrobiales > JAHFUS01. The sequence continues at coordinate 4,009 of DATAIT010000087.1, forward strand.
CCTACACGGTCTTCAAGCCCCTGGGGGCGGCGGCGTTCCCGGCCGGGATCTTGGGGATGGGTGCCATCGGCCTCTGGACGGCATGGTGTGTGCTCGGGTTCCACAATCCGCTGCGAACCCGGACACCGATCCGGCTGACGTTCGGCGCCCTGTGGTGCAGTTCGCTCCTGTCGTACATCGCCCTACAGTTCCGCCCTCGAGACGCCGTCGAGGTGCTCGGCGGCGACCGGTGGCTGTTGTTCCTCGCTTCCATCACGGGTATCGCCTTCCTGGTCACCGAGTGCGTCCCCTCGCTCGACGACCTGAAGCGGGTGATCCGTGCTCTGCTTCTCGGTGCCTCCTTCTGCGCGGTCGTCGGGATCCTCCAGTACTTCTTCCTCTACGACCTCGCGCCGGTCCTCGGGCGGAACCTTCCCGGATTCACCTTCAACCCAGGTCTCGGCGGCATCGAGTTCCGCAGCGGGCTCAACCGCGTCCCGGGCACGCTCACCCATCCCATCGAGTTCGGCACGACGGCGGCGATGCTGATGCCGCTCGCGCTCTACATGGCGATCTACGACCGCGGCGTCTCGTTGAAGAGGCGTGTCGTGCCCGCAGTTCTGATCTTCGCGTGCATCCCCATCTCGGTGTCGCGATCAGCGGTCCTGGGAGCGGCGGCATCGGTGGTGGTGCTCCTCGTGGCCCTTCCGGCGCGGGAGCGGGCGATCGCGTTGGCGAGCATCCCGGTGGTCCTCGGCGGCGTGTTCCTGACGCTCCGCGGAATCATCTCCACGCTGACGAGCTATTTCGGACTCGGCGGAGCCGACCCGTCCATATCGACCCGCACGGACGATTACCCGCTCGTCGAGGCGTACGTGCGGCAGCGACCGTGGTTCGGGCGGGGCGGCGGGACGTACAACGCGCCCAACCCCCTCGAGATCCTCGACAACCAGTACCTCAAGTGGATCATCGAGTTCGGTATCGTCGGGCTGGTCGTCTTGATCGTCTTCGTCTTCGGAGTGCCCGCCGCAGCCGCCTTCTACGGCCGGCGCCGCACCGAGTCGGCCGACCTGAGGCTCCTGCAGGCCGCACTCGGGGCCGGCGTGGTATCCGCGGCACTCGCGTCCGCGACGTTCGACTCGTTGAGCTTCCCGGTCTTCGCCTGCGTCTATGGCGTCCTGCTCGGGTGCGTCGGTGCGGCCTGGAGATTCCGCACCGAGGCCGTCCACAGCACAGAAAGCCTGGTGGTGTAGATGGATGCGCTCTCGATGGTGCTGGCGCTGTGGCGCCACAAGGTTGCGTCCTTCATCGTCCTGGTGCTCATGGCCGCCGGAGCCGCGTTCGTGGTCCTCGTCCAGCCGTCCCAGTACGAGTCGAGCGCCACCCTGCTCCTCGTCCCGCCGCCCCGCCCGCCCAGCGCCGAGCAGATTGCTGCGGATCCGACGCTCCGCAACATCAACACCGACAACCCATTCACCCGTTCGTACGACCCCGGCATCGTGATCAACGTGGTGGCCGGTCTCGTGAACTCCGACTCCTCGAAGAAGGCTCTGATGCGAGCCGGGGCGGTCGGGCACTTCGCCGTCGCGCAGACGGCCCGGTACGGCTTCAGCAGCCCGGTGGCGGAGGTCGCCGTTCGCGCCAAGTCGCCGGAGCAGGCCCAGAAGACGGCGGAGATCGTCATCGGCGCGTTCCGCACGCAGCTCGAGAAGCTCCAGAGCGACGAGGGCGTCGACAACCGGTACTTCATCGCGACCCGGCTCGTGAGCGCTGCAGAGCCGGGCACCCTTCGGTCCTCGAGCAAGCTGCGAGGGCTGGTCGGCGTCGGTGGCCTCGGGGTCCTCGCACTGTTCACCGTGGTGTCCACCGGGGACGCGCTGGCCCGAGCCCGAGGCGCCGAGGAGCAGGGGAAGGACAGGGCCGCCGACCACAGGGGTGACCAGGAAAGCAGGCTTGCCGGCGCCCCGCCCGAGTCGGGCCGACACGACAGGGAACGACCGGTCAACCCGCCGCCGCCGCCGTCACTCCCACCTCCTGCCGCGCCGGACGCGCCCTCGCCGGTGTTCACCTCGGGTGGCAGGAGCGAACGCGGGGCCGTCACCGAGCCCGTGCGCAGCCGGCCCGGTGCCCACCCCTACCTCCTCAAGTCGGCGAAGGACGGCGCGGGGGAGCCGCTGGGGTACCGATCGGAGGAGGACGGCGAGGCCGGGGAGTCGCCCGAGGGAACGGGGATGATCGAAGAGCCTCCAAGGCGGGCCTGAGCGGCTGTCGGCGGCCCTTCGCCGTGGTGCACGGCGGGATCGCACGTCACCCGGTGCGCGAGGACTCGTCCCGCTCCCAGCGGACCGAGCTCGAGGCACGAGCGAGCACCCGCCCCGATACCGAGCAGATCCCGTAGGTGAGCGCGTCGAGGAGGGCCAGCGGGCTGGACCCCGCCAGACGGCGGAGATCCGAGACCGTGCCTCGCGACGACGGTGCGTGCTCCGGATTTAGCGAGCGCTGCTCCGCGTTCCCGCGGTACGTGCGGCGCAGGATCGCCAGCAGGCCTCGCAACCGAGACGGCGCGGTCACGACGACCACGGCGTCGGAGACGACCGTCTTCTCGTCGGGGTTGAAGAGCCCGTCGACGAACAGGTCGTCGGCGACGAGGTCGGGGTAGTCGGCGAAGCGCGCCCTTCCGTCTCGCGAGAGCCCGTACGTCCCCGCTCCCCACAGGTGCTGCCGCATCGTCGGCAGGCGTCCACGCGCCCGGTAGTAGCTGCGCACGACGGCCGACGATCGCCGGGTGTCGTAGCGAACGGCGGGACGCACGGCGAGATGGGGCCCGGTCCGGAGGGCGCCCAGCAGGAGCCGGACGGAGCGGGCGGGGAGCACGATGTCGGCGTCGAGGTAGATGCGCGGGAAGGCGGTGCTCGCACGGTCACCCGCCCGCAGGGCGGCGGGCTTCGATGCCTCGGAGAGCTCCACGACGGTGACGAGGGGACTGGTGGTCCTGGCCCGCACAGCCGTGTCGTCGGTGCAACCGTTGCAGACGACCGTGACCTCCAGCTCGGCGGGCGAGATGCCGTCGAGAAGCGCTTCGAGGCAGCGTGCGATCACGCTCGCCTCGTTGTGGGCGGGGATGACGACCGACCCGCACGGTCCGGGACGGGCTGATTCCTCGCTGTCTCCCTGCGGTACGTCCATCACAGGAAGCGCTCGTACACGCGCCGAAGGTCCGATACCTGATGCTCGGCCGAGTACTCGGCCAGGATGAACTCGGACGCGCGCCGTCCGGCGGCGTGCACGGATGGGCGATCCTGGCGGACCCGCCCGAGCACCTCCTCCGTGGCTCGCGCAAAGGCGAGAACGTCGCCCTCGGGCACCGGCGTGCAGAAATCCGGGCGGAAGTACTCACGTCCGGCCAGCCCGGTGAAACCGACGACGTAGCAGCCGCACGCCATCGCCTCGGCCGGCGGCAGGCCGAACCCCTCGCGCTCGCTGAAGCTGAGGAACACCGCGCTCGTGCGCAAGATGTCAGCCGTCTCCGACGGCGTGCACCCGTCGATGGCCTTCACCTCCCAGCCGTCCAGGCTGCTGCGCGCTTCGAGCAGGGCGAACAGCTCGCGACGGTCCTCGGCCCGCCGGCGGGGCATGTACGCCAGGCACGGCGTCGTCGCCCAATCGCCGGCGGGGTGGAACAGCGTCTCGTCGACGCGGTTGCGTACCCGCTCCACGGCGAGGCCTTCCATGGCATACCGGAGGTAGTCCTCGTTGTCCTGCGAGACGCAGAGCACACCGAGGACGTTCGGGCGCCGGTAGGGAAGGAAGGCCTGCTGGGTTTCGGAACCGTGGCCGTGGAAAGGCAGGTGGACGTTCTGATTGAAGACCAGCACCCGGAGGGACGACGGGATGGTGCCGAAGGAGGGGCTGTACATCTCCGGAACGACGAGGAGATCCTCCGGCGTGATGCGGGCGTCCGCCGCGCAGACGACGGGAACGCCCGGTGGACCGAACGGATACCGATGCCCTCGGCCGGCGTGCATGACGACGGCGCGAGCGCCGTTGGCGTTGAGCGCCTCCACGTGCTGGTAGATCACCGAGGCGCCACCGGTCGGTCCGAGCACGTCGGGACACACGTAGAAGATGGTCGGCAGACGCCCCTCCGACACGCCGAGCCGGAGCCGCGGCAGGCGCAGTCGCCGGGAGGCCCGGTACGAACGCGTGGCCGAGGCGGCGGTCCGCACGAGCGTGTCCGGCCAGGTTCGCCAAGGGGGGAGGGACGTCATCGGTGGCGGTCTCGGCCCGACGAGGCGCACGTCCTGGATGGCCTGGCGAGGCGGTGTCTCACGACGGCCGCGATCCCAGTGCCGCCTGGCGCAGCACCTGGGCGTGTTGCTCCAGACAGACGGTGTCCCGAAAGGTGGTCTTGCAGTAGCTGTGGAGCGCGCTCCTCCGGTCGAGCCACTCGTCCCGACGGTCGTGCACGGACGCCATCGCGGCGACGAGCGCCGAGCGGTTGGTCTGCGGGGCGAACTGCGCACGGCGGATCGTCTCCCAGTCGACGAGCAACGGCGTGCCGAGCGGATTCGGCACGAGGTGACCGCGCTCGCCGTCCTCACCGACCTGCTCACGCGCCCCACCCACCTCGCTCATCACCACCGGCACGCCGCTGTAGAGCGCCTCCATCGACGCCAGCGGCCAGCCCTCGAAGAACGAGTCGAGCACGAAGCAGTCGGCCGCGGCCAAGAGGGTGGCTGGGCTCGGGAAGTGGTCGCGAAGGTGGATCCGCCCGCGCACCGGGAGTTGGTCCGCCAGAAGGCGGACATGGTGGGCATAGGTGGGGTCGTCGACGCGCCCGGAGATCAGCAGATGGGCGGCCGGCCTGGGCTGGGCCACTTCTGCGAACGCCGAGACCAGCCCGAACGAGTTCTTCTGGAGGGAGTGCCGGCCGAGGGACAAGAACAGGAACTCGTCGTCCAGCCCGAGCAACTTCCGGGCCGCGTCGCGCTCCACGCGGGGAAGTCGATCGGTGTCGACCCCGTTCGGGATGGTGACGATCCGGTCGGCGGGAAACGACGAGTTCCCGGCCAGGTACTGCTGGCGGACGAGTTCGCTCACCGCCACGAACAGGGTGACGCCGCGAGCTCGGCAGTCCTCCTCGTTCCAGTCCACGCCGAACAGCGAGTGCATGCCGTGCAGCGTCTCGACGTAGGGAATGCCCGACGCCATCGCCGCTTGGAGGACCCAGGCCGGGGCGCCGTGGGCACTGATGACGTCCGGCCGGTTGGCGGCCAGCCACGATGCGCCGTCCCGGCCCTCGAGGTCGGCGATGGGGACGCCGGCGGCGCGCAGCGATTCCGCCAGGCGGCCGCCGGGGCCGACATTGCGGTCGATCGACGTGCCGACATGAAGCACCGATGTGGCGATGCCGCACGAGCCCAGTCGTCGGGCGAGGAAGGCCACGAACTCGTCCATGCCGCCGACGTCGAGGACGCCGGTGGTCACGAGGCAGCGCACGGCGGCCCCTCCTGGCGCCGCCCGGATGTACGACGGTGGCGCGGCTGCGCCGGTCGTGTGCGGCGGGGGAGCGACTTCGGCGACCTCGGACGTCACCAGGCAGGGCTCGGACCAGTCGTCGATGGGCGGCGGGGCAGCGCTGGACGACCGGAGCAGGAGCTTGCGGCCGAGTGACCGGACGGGCACAGGAAGCCTCCCGGCGCGGCGCTGGAGACGAAGGAGCAGCGCGAATGCCTTGACGCGCAGCGATGACCCACCGGCCCTCCTCACGGCCTCGATCCCTGGGTGCGCCCGGCCTGCCGGTGGAGTCCGCAGCGCCGGCGCATCCGGCCGGCGCTCGCCGGGCTACGGAACCTGGACGCCATTGGCGGAGGTATCGACGGCCACGGAGGAATGCGTGGACCGATTGGCGAGGTAGCGCCGCACGTCCGACCCGAACCACGGCGCCAGCAGGAGAAGGTAGGAAACGCCGAAGACCGGCAGGCCGATGAGCAGGCGGCCGAGATTGTCGGATGCGGCCGTTGCGGCGGCGGAGCCGGCAGCACCGGCGACGAGCGATCCGACAAGCGCCGGCCCCGCGGCTCGAAGCACGAAGCGCCATCCGACCGAGACCGCACCGCCGATCAGGTGGACGTAGAACGGGAGGACGAGGAGTGTGGTCACACCGAGGTGGGCGAGGCCAGCCCCCACGATGCCGTGTGTCCGGACGCCGACGATCATCGCCGGGATCAAGGTCATCAGCCATCCGAGCTGCATGAGGAACAGGGTCCTGGTTCGTCCCATGCCCACCATGACGTTGCCGTACAACTCGCAGAGGACGCGCACGGATCCGTAGATCGCCAGGGCGGCGAGAGCAGGTGCCGCCGCCGCCCACTTCTGCCCGTAGACGGTCCGGATGATGGGCGACGCGAAAACGAGGGACACGACGCTGACGGGGAATGCCACTGTCGACACGGCCCGGATGGCGTTCCGGAGATACTGATGCACCAGCTCGCGGTCGTCCTTCACGCGGGCGAAGGCCGGGCCGGCGACGCTGTTCACCATGGACCCGAGCAAGCCGGAGGCCCAGGAGGACATGTTGAACGCAAGGAGGTAGAAGCCGAGCGGGACCGCCCCGAGGAGCCTTCCGATGGCGATGTAGTCGACGTTGAGCAGGGTGTAGTTGAACAGGTTGGCCCCGGCGAGAGGCAGGCCGAATCGGAGCAGCGATCTGACCTGTTCGCGCTTCCATCCCAGCGAATAGCGCTGCCCGGCCATGTAGACCATCGAACTGCCCGCGACCAACTGCCCGCCCACTCTCGACCAGGCGAAGGCCATTGCTCCGCTGCCGGCGCGGGCAAGCGCGATGAGCAGGACGCTCGAGACGATGAAGCCGAGCACCTCGGCGAGGAACCGCTTGTCCTGGCGGAACTCGCGACCGAGGAGCGCCGAGGGAGTGGCGAAGAACCCGACCAGGAGCACGCCGATCGACAGGACGCGGATCGGGCCGGCCGCTGCCGGCGAACCGAGGACGCGTGCGAGCGGTGCGGCGGTGCTGAACATCAGCGTCGCCAGCACCGAGCTGGTGGCTATGGAGATGGTGGTGATGGTGGGACTGATCGAGGCGGGGACGAGGTCGTTGCGGATCAGGTTGGCGCTGACCCCGAGCTCGCTGATGTTGAACAGGATGGCGTTGACAGTCACGGCCACTGCGAACACGCCGAAGTCGCGTGGGTCGAGCAGGCGGGCGACGATGATGGCGATGCCGATGTTGGCGACCCGGAAGACGATCGCGCTGGCGCCGCCCCACAGGGCGCCCTTGCCGATCCGTCGCCCGAGCGGTACGTGGTCCTCCTGCGGCGGGTCGTCGGCGATGTCGCCTACCGTCGACGAGGCCATGTGTCCAGGCCGGGGGAGGAACTGGCGTCGGCGCGCCTCGCCGACGGCGTCCAGAGAACGGGCGTCCGGGCCGATGTCGTGGGGGCCGGGTTCACACGCCGCTCCAACGCCAGCGGTGCCACCGAGCCCGCTCCTTGTACTGCCGCCTCGTGGTGAGAACCTTTCGCAGCACCGCCTCCCTCGGGCCGTTCGGATCTCGCCACCGGAACTCGCGCCACGTGGGGAGACGGTCGACGTCGTCGTAGATCGAACGAGCGAACTCGACGAGAGGGACGGCGTCGTCCGCACGTCCGGCCTGCTGAAGATCGCAGGCGTGGTAGAGCGCCTGCGCAGCCAGGCTCCGGCAGGCGGCGGTGCGAAGGAGTCGGGCGTGCTCGGCCGTCGTGTCGTACGACCGCAGGAAGGCGTCGTAGGCGGCCAGCCGGCCGGCGAGGTCGGTGACGACGCCGCTGAACTGGGTCCTCGACATGTTCGTGTCGTGGACGCGATGCAGCGCCTGGTCAGGACCGTCGACCCGCCCGACGTTCGACACGGCGGCGGCCCGGAGCCACATCTCCATGTCGCCGGAGTGGGGGAGATCCTGCCGGTAGCCACCGATCTGATGCTGCACAGTGGCGCGGATGACCGCCTCCGGCGAGTAGATGCAGTTGTATCCGCGGCGGAACCGGAGCGCGATCCACTCCCTGCCGGTCCAGACCGACCAGCCGAGGAATCTGGTCTTCACCTCGACGGGATGCGAGCCGTCGAACTCGTTGGGGTGCCCGTAGACGAGCCCGACGTCCGGGCGCGCCTCCATCAATGTCGTCGCCCGTGCCAGGCAGCCCGGCGTGAGGAGGTCGTCGGCCGACAGGAGGACGATGTAGTCGCCGTCCACTGCCCTGAGACCCTCGTTGTACGTGCGGATGTGCCCCATGTTCTGCCGGTGGCGGATCACCGAGACCTCGGCGTGTTGCGCGGCGAGGGCGTCGGCGACGTCACCGCTGTCGTCCGCGGATGCGTCGTCGACGATCAGCACGTCGGCTGCCACGCCCTGCTGGGAGACGATGCTCTCGACGCAGGCCGGGAGGAAGTGACCGTACCGGTAGCACGGGACGACGACCGACACACGGGGCGGGCGCGGCGGCGGGGCCAGGGAGCGGGGGGCGATGTGGCTTCTCAACGGCCCGGTCCCTCGACCGCGGGCGGCTCGACCGCCGCCGCTCCGACGGCGTGGAGCGTCGCCACATCGACGGTGGCGGCCAGCTCCTCCGCCAATTGCCGGCCAATGGCCAGCGCCGATGTCGCGGCCGGCGACGGAGCGTTCAGCACGTGCAGGACCCGACGATGGCGGGAGAGGATGAAGTCGTCGACCAGCCGGCCGGCGCGGTCCACCGCTTGTGCCCGAACCCCGTGCGGCCGGACGTCCCAGGCGACGTCGTCACCGCTCAGGGCGGGAAGGTAGCGGCGCATGGCGCGCAGCTGGGTGGCGCGGCTGCGCTCGGTCCAGAGCTCCTTGACCGCGACGCGGTGCTGCGCGGCACCGAGGCGCCACGACCCGGGAAACGCAGCGGCGCGCCCCAACAGCTCGGGATAGCGCAAGGAGAGCACCGCATTCGGGCCGGCCCAGACGGCGCCGTCGATGCGCCGGGTGAAGTGCACGCCGAGGAAGGGCAGGTCCGGGTCCGGCACGGGATAGATGTTGCCCCGCACGAGGGCAGCTCCCTCGGGCTGGAGGGCCACCCAGGAGCCGCGGAAGGGGACGATCCGCACGGAGGTCGGGAGCCCGGAGCGAGCGGCGAGCCCCTCGGACCACAGGCCGGCGCAGACCACGGCGGCGGCGGCCTGGAAGTCGCCCGACGCCGTCGACACCACGACCCGTTCGCCGTGCTGGGCCACGCCCGTGACCGCCACACCGGCGCGGACGTCGAGGTTCTGGGCGAGGGCCTCGCAGACGAGCCCGAAGTCCACGACCCCGGTGGTCGGCGAGTGCAGCCCGCGAAGCCCGCTGACGTGCGGCTCGACGGCTCGCATCTCCCGCTGGTCGAGGACGGCGAGCCCGTCGAGGTTGTTGGCCGCGGCCCGTGCCACCAGTGCGTCGAACCGTGGCAGCTCGGCCTCGGAGGTGGCGACGACCAGCTTGCCGTTCCGCTCGACCGGAATGCCGCGGTCCGCGCAGAATCGCTCCATGAGGTCCTTGCCCCGACGGCACAGATCGGCCTTGCGGGAGCCCGGCGCGTAGTACACGCCGGCGTGGAGGACCCCCGAGTTGTGCGAGCTCTGGTGGTGACCGACGCCGGCCTCCTTCTCCACGACGACCACGGACGCGCTCGGCTGCACGGTCGCCAGGGCGTGCGCCGTCGCCAGGCCGACGATGCCGGCCCCGACGACGACGATGTCGGTCCGCTCGGTCATGCGGGCGGCGCGTCGGCCCCGTTCCGGGCTGCGGCGTCGGGGGACTGCATCTGCCCGCGCCACCACGAGACGAGCCGGGTCAGGCCCTCGTCGAGCCCGACCTTGGTCTCGAAACCGAGGACGTCGCGCGCGGCAGAGACGTCGGCGATGCGCCGGCGAACCGCGTTAACGGACCGCTCGGGACCGTGCTCGGGCGTGAGCGAGGAGCCCATCACGGCGAGCAGGGCACGGGCCAGCTCGGCCAGGCTCGTCTCGGTGCCGGACGCGACGTTGAACACGCCGTCGTCGCAGTCCGCGGTGGCGGCGAGGATGTTCGACCTGGCCACGTCGTCGATGTAGACGAAGTCCATCGTCTGGCTGCCGTCGCCGAGGATCAACGGGGGCTCGCCGCGGGCGATGCGCTCCATCCACCGGATCAGGACCTCGGTGTAGACGCCGTGGACGTCCATGCGCGGCCCGTACACGTTGAAGTAGCGCAGGGCGACGTAGGGCAGGCCGTGCGTGTCGTGGAAGCTGCGCAGCACGCCCTCGTTGAACACCTTGGCCGCCCCGTACAGGGTGCGGTTGTTGTAGGGGTGCTGCGATTCGGTGGTGGGGAACTCGTCGGCCATCCCGTACACCGACGCCGACGAAGCGGCCACGACCTTGCCCACACCGGCGGCGACGGCCGCCTCCACGACGTTGAACGTGCCGTCGGCCAGCACCTCGAGGGCGAGGCGCGGCTCCTCCGCGCACTGCGTGATGCGGATGGCGGCCTGGTGGAACACGACGTCGATGCCGGCCATGGCTTCCGCCACGGTCTCACGGTCGCGGATGTCTCCGTCGACGAGCCGAACGGCACGCGCGGCGAGGGGCGCGGCGAGGTTCTCGAGCCGCCCCCGCACGAGGTTGTCGAGCACGACGATCTCGCCGACTCCTTCGGCGAGGAGCTGGTCGGCGATGGTGGAGCCCACCAGACCGGCGCCTCCGGTGATCAGCACGCGCGCGTCACGAAGGTTCACGATCGGACTCCTCTCACGGGAACGCGAGCGGCACCAGGGCGCCGCCGCGGTCGAGGCTTTCGGATGCACCTTCGAGGATCTGGAGGACGCGCAGCCCCGCCGTGCCGTCGGTGCTCGGGGCTTCGCCGGTGCCGATGGAGCGCACGAACTCCTCGACGACGGAACCAAGTGCCTCCCGTTCGGGAAGGGCCGGAGCCACCATGTCGCCGATGCGGTACGAGAACAGGCGCCGCCGTCGCTCCTCCCCGACGACCGGCTCGTCGACATGGACGCCCTTGTCGAAGAGCTGCACCCGGGCGGTGAGGTTGAGGTCGTCCCACACCAGCATCCGGCGAGAACCGCCGATGATCGTCTGGCGGATCTTGGTCGGGCTCAGCCAGTTGACGTGGACGTGGGCGATGCCGCCGTTGGCCAAAGGCATCGAGAGGTAGGCCACGCAGTTACGACCCACGCCCATGGGGTCGGCGCCCACCGCCCCGACGTGCGTCGGGCGGCAGGACGGGGGCAGGACGAAGTCGAGAATCGAGAGGTCGTGCGGAGCGAGGTCCCACAAGACGTCGATGTCGTGCTGGACGAGCCCGAGGTTGATGCGGACCGAGTCGACGTACTGGATGTCCCCGAGGTCGCCATCATGGGCGAGATCGCGGATCCGGCGGACGGCCGACGTGTGGCAATACGTGTGGTCGCACATCAGGACAAGGTTGCGTGCGCCGGCTGCCTCGACGAGCTTGCGTCCGTCGGCCACGGTTGCCGCCAGGGGCTTCTCCATGAGCACGTGCTTGCCGGCCTCCAGGGCGGCCAGGCCGAGCCCGAGATGGGTTGCCGCGGGCGTGGCGATGGCGACGGCGTCGACCTCCGGGTCGGCGAGGACGTCGTCGACGTCGTCGGTCACCCGGATCGTGCTGTACCGCCCGGCCGCTCGGCGGGCCAGGTCCACGTCGAGGTCGCAGACCCATTGGAGGCGGACGTCGGCACACGCCGTGAAGTTGCGGACCAGGTTGGGACCCCAATAGCCCGCTCCGATGACGGCGACGCCGACAGGCTGCACTGACATTCCTTTCCGCTCCCCCCCGAAACCGACAGCGGCCCGTGCATCCGCCGCATCCATGGTAGCGGGGGCGATGGACCTGCCAGCCCCGGCGCGCCCGGGCGGTCGCTACCCTGTCCGGATGGCCGCCGCGGGGGACGAGCACCAGGGGTTCCCGGGCTCGGAAGCGCTGCACAGGCGGTCACACGAACGGCGACGTCGGGCCGCGCGCCGATGATCCCCATCATGAAGCCGTGGCTCGGCACCGAGGAAGCCGAGGCGGCAGCCGAGGCGATCGGGTCGGGCTGGGTGGCCCAGGGACCCCGGGTGGCTCGGTTCGAACAAGCCCTGAGCGAGCGCGTCGGCGCGCCGCACGGCGTCGCCCTCAGCAGCTGCACCACGGCCCTGCACCTGGCACTGGTGGTCGTGGGTGTCGGCCCCGGCGACGAGGTCGTCGTGCCGTCCCTGTCGTTCATCGCCACTGCCAACGCCGCCCGCTACGTGGGCGCCACGCCCGTATTCGCCGACGTCGAGCCGGACACCCAGAACCTCTCGGCGGCCACCATCGAGGCGGTGCTCACACCGTCCACGCGCGCCGTCGTCGTCGTGCACCAGGGCGGTTGCCCGGCCGACCTCGATGCGATCCACGCCCTCTGCGACGACCGAGGCGTGGCCGTGGTGGAGGACGCCGCCTGCGCCCTCGGCGCCACGTACCAGGGGCGGCCGATCGGCGGCCATTCCGATCTGGTGGCGTTCTCCTTCCATCCCCGCAAGGTCATCACCACCGGCGAGGGCGGCATGCTCACGACGACGAGGGATGACTGGGCGGAGCGTCTCCGCCGCCTGCGAGAACACGGGATGAGCGTGAGCGCGGCGGACCGTCACCGGGCGACCACCGTCGCCATCGAGCAGTATCTCGAGACCGGTTACAACTACCGCATGACCGACATCCAGGCTGCCGTCGGGCTGGTTCAGCTTGGACGGCTCGATGCCATCGTCGAGAAGCGGCGCACGCTCGCCGCCCGCTACCGGCGGCTCCTCGGCGAGGTGCCCGGGCTCTCGATGGCCGCCGATCCTCCCTACGGCACGTCGAACTTCCAGTCGTTCTGGATCGTCCTGCCCGACGACTTCCCCGTCTCGCGCGCCGAGCTGATGGCGAAGCTCCTGGCCGACGGGATCTCCTCACGCCGCGGCATCATGGCGTCGCACACCGAACCGGCGTACGAGCACCATGCGCACGGGCCCCTCCCGGTCACCGAGCGGCTCGACCGGCAGGCCGTCATACTGCCGATGTTCCACGCCATGACCGAGGAGGAGCACGATCAGGTCGTGGGCGCCGTGCGGGCGGTAGCCGGCGTCGGCCCGGTCGCGGCCGACGGGTGATCCCGCTCCTCCTGGTCGGGGCGGGCGGCTTCGCACGAGAGACCGCCGATGCGGTGCGCGCCGTCAACGAGGCCGGCGCCACGTTCGAGCTGCTCGGCTTCGTCGACGACGACCCGGCGCGCCAGGGCACGGCGGTCGCCGGTCTCCCGGTGCTCGGGCCGGTGTCCGTCGCCGCCGAGCGGCCCGACTGCCAGCTCGTCATCTGCACCGGCAGCCCCACGGATTACACGTCGAGGAGGCGGCTGGTGCATCGCCTCGGCCTCCCTCCCGACCGGTATGCCACGGTCGTGCATCCGGCCGCGTCGGTTCCTGCATCCGCCGCCTTGGGACGGGGAACCGTCGTCCTGGCGATGGCCGTGCTCACCACCGGACTGCGGGTTGGCGCCCACGTCGCCATCATGCCCGGCGTCGTGTTGACCCACGACGACGTGATCGACGACTACGCGACCTTCGGAGCCGGCGCCATGCTGGCCGGCGGCGTCCACGTCGGCGAGGGCGCCTACGTGGGTTCGGGGGCGCTCGTGCGCGAGCAGCACACAGTCGGGAAGTGGTCGCTCCTCGGCATGGGTGCGGTCCTCACCACCGACCTGCCCCCGGGCGAGGTCTGGGCCGGAGTCCCGGCCCGCAAGCTCCGTCGGGCCGACGTCCCCGCCGAGCTGCTGGTCACGGCCGCAGCCGGATCTCCAGCCGCAACGTGAGCGAACCCGTGCCGCACCCGGGGCCCATCCCCCTTGTCGACCTCGGTGCGCAACACGCCCAGATCGCCGACGAGGTCACCGAGGGCTTCGCGCGGGTGATCTCGGCGAGCGGCTTCATCGGCGGCGTGGAGGTTGCCGGCTTCGAGAAGGAGTTCGCCGCGCTCTGCGGAGTCGAGCACTGCGTGGCCGTGGCCAACGGCACCGACGCCATCGAGCTTGCACTTCGGGCCGCGGGAGTAGGGCCGGGCGACGAGGTGATCATCCCCGCCAACACGTTCGCGGCGACGGCGGAGGCGGTGGCGCGGGCCGGCGCGCGGGTGGCGTTCGTCGACTGCGAGCCCGAACATCTCTTGATCGACGTCGACGCAGTGCGCAGGCGCGTCGGTGCCAGGACCAGGGCGATCATCGCCGTCGACCTCTACGGGCAGATCCCGGTGGTGGAGGAGTTGGAGCGCCTGGCGGCCGACGCCGGCGTCCTCCTGCTCGAGGACGCGGCGCAGTCGCAGGGAGCCCGCCGGCACGGCCGGCCGGCGGGGTCGTTCGGCGTGGCCGCCGGGACCAGCTTCTATCCCGGGAAGAATCTCGGCGCCTACGGGGACGCGGGCGCCGTCCTCACCTCGTCTCCCGATGTCGCCCACCGGTTGCGCGGGCTTCGGAACCACGGAGGAAGCGCCCAGTACCAGCACGAGATGCTTGGCTTCAACTCCCGACTCGACGCGCTGCAGGCGGTCGTCCTGCGGGCCAAGCTCAAGCTGTTGGCCGGTTGGAACGAGCAGCGCAACCAGGCCGCGGCCGCGTACGCGGCGCTGCTCACCGGGCTTCCCGGCGTGACACTGCCGGGCATCCTCTCCGGCAACGACCACGTGTGGCACTTGTACGTGATCCGCGTGCCTCGTCGCGACGAGGTGCTCGCCGCGCTGCGTGCCGCTGGGATCGGCGCCGGCATCCATTACCCCGTCCCCGTCCACCTGCAGCCCGCGTTCCTCGCCGACGGCCCGGGACCGGGCGGCTGCCCCGTGGCCGAAAAGGCCGCCGGGCTGCTCCTGTCCCTACCGCTGTTCCCAGGCATCACCGGCGCCCAACAGGAGCACGTCGCCGCTGTGCTCCGCGCCGCGCTCTGCTGATGGCGCTCGACCCAACGGTCCGCGTCCACCCGAACGGCCTGTGCGAGAGCGAGGACGTCGGGGCGCGCACGCGCGTGTGGGCGTTCGCCCACGTGCTGCCGGGCGCTCGGATCGGTGAGGACTGCAACATCTGCGACCATGCCTTCGTCGAGGGGCGCGTCCGCCTCGGCAACCGGGTCACCGTGAAGAACGGGGTGCTGCTCTTCGACGGCGTCACAGTGGAGGACGAGGTCTTTCTCGGACCGGGGATGGTGTTCACCAACGACCTGCGGCCCCGGATCGGGGTCCGCACGGGCGACGACCATCTCCTTCCCACGGTGGTGCGACGGTGGGCCACGATCGGGGCGAACGCCACGGTCGTGTGCGGCGTCACCGTCGGCGAAGGCGCGTTCGTCGCCGCAGGCGCGGTGGTCGTGAGCGACGTCGGCTCCTACGCCCTCGTGGTGGGGAGCCCGGCTCGCCGGATCGGCTGGGCGTGCCGGTGCGGCCTCCGTCTCGGCGCCGACCTCGTGTGCGCGTGCGGCCGCCGGTACGAGCCGCTGGCGTCCGGGGCCGGGCTCCGGCCGGTCGAGCCCGATTCCCGGCCGGTCGAGCCCGACCCCGCAGGCTGAAGCCCCTGGAGGTCCCGGCGGAGCTCGGGTCAGCGGCGGCGACGGCGTGAAGCGACGACGCCACCACACAGGAGCAGGAGGATCCCACCGGCTGCCGCCCAGGGCACGAGCCGGCCACCGCCGCCGCCGGCCTCGTCGCTCGAACCGCCGGCCAGGACGGTGATCAGGGTCTCGGCCGTCGCATGGCTCCCTGCCGTTCCGTGCGACGGCGTCGCCACCAGGGCGTAGCGCCCGGCTTTCGTGGCAGGCGGAATGGTGACGACGCCCTTGAGGTGCGGGTCGCTCGGGTCCCTGGGTGCGATCGTGCTCAGGACCGGACCGGCGATCGTCCCGAGGTGGATCGCGAGGGGCTCGGTGTAGGGCTCGGCGACGATCGTGACCTCGGCCCCCGCTGCGACAGTCGTCGGTCTGACCTGCACCGTGGGGTGCCTGACGCCCTGATGGGCGCCGGCCGGATCGACCGAGCCGGCGAGAACTGCGATCAGCACGGCCACACCGATACGGAGCCGCCGACGAACCCGGACGGTGCTGCGCAGGACGGAACGACGCACGGTCACGCGGCCGCCCGCACCTCCACGGCGGTGAAGTTGTAGCGGTCGTTGGTGGGCGCCGTGTCGTACAGCGTCACCGCCGTACCGGTCGACGGCGTGGGGGCGGCCGTCGATTGCAACCAGAACGTCCCGGCCCCCGACTGCACGGCCTCGTGCACCATGGTCTGACCGGACCCGACCGTGCGGGCCACGGCCCGGTCGTAATCGAAGCCGACGGCGAAGGCCCACGAACCCGGTGCCGTCGTGGTGAGGCTCACGGACGGCGCCGCCGTCGTGCCGCTGGCCCCCGCCGTGGCGCCGACGCCGCTGGCGCCGGTGAACGCCACGACGGTGAGCGACTGGAAGTAGCCGCCACTCGCGGGCGTGGAGGTGACGGTGACACCGGTGAGCTTGGCCGGCGCGTAGGCGGTCCACACCTCGGCCGTGCCCGGTTGGGCGTTCGCGCGCCGGGCCAGCGACCATGCCAGGCCTCCACCCGTGACCGTGGCCGTCTGCCCGCTCGGGCCATCCGAGGAGACGAAGGCAACGAGCAGCTCGTTGGGCCCCGCCGTATCGAAGGCGGCCGTGGTCACCGGGCCGGACGCGTCGCGGAAGACGACGCGGTCGGTGGCGACGGGGGCGGCCGCAGCCGTGGTGGTGAACGTCATGTCGGCGGAGGTGGAGAGGATTCCCGCCCCCGTCCTGCTCGCCACTCGATAGTGATAGAGCGTGTTCGGCGCCAGCCCGGCAAGCGCCCGGGAGTGGGAGGTCACGAGGCTGGCATCCAGCGGCGAGGACGCCCCGTACGACGACGTCGTGCCGTAGTCGACCTGGCTGTCGGCCGGCTTGTCGGTCGTCCAGGTCACCGTGGCGCTGGAGCCGGTCACAATCCCCGCCGCCACGTTGGAGATCACGGTGGGCGCCGTGTCGATGCTGGCGGCCAGGCGGACCATCCTCGCCGCCGACGGGACTCCGGACGCGTTCTTCACCACCACCATGTACCAGCCGGGAGGTGCCAGGTTGGCGTTGGACGGCACGACGACGTCGAGTCCGCCCGAGCGTCGGGTGAACGGCAGGGCGTTGACGTGCTGCCCCATGTCGAGGCTGTGCGTCTGCGACGCGGGGCTGAGAAGCATCACGGACGCGATCGCAGACGCATCAGGCGTGTCCAGGGCGATCGTGCTCCCGTAGGTCGCGGCCGACGGCAGACCGGTGATCGTGGGCCGTCCTGGCTGCGCGAGGTACGACGGCGAGTAGAGCTGGGCGGAGAGATGGTTGACGGCCGGCGGAAGGCGGCCACCGCCGGCGGCGAGGACCCGGCCGTCGGGCAGCAGCACGGCCGTCGAGTGGTACATGCGGTTCTCGCCCATCGCCGCCATGGTCGTCCACGTCTCGGTGACCGGGTTCCACAGCTCCGCTGGGAGCACGCCCGTCACCGATCCCGTATTGACGACGGTGGAGCCCCCCACTGCGAGCACCCTCCCGTCGGCCAGCACCACGAGGTTGTGCATGTAGCGGCCGTACGCCATGGGAGCGACCTGCCGCCATGTGGGCGAGGGAGCGGTGAGATCGAGCACGGCCGCCCCTGGCTGGGAGCTGGCGCCGTAGGGCGCCCCTCCGCTCACCAGCAGCTGACCGGGGCGGTACATGACCGCCGAGCCGTACACCATCGGACTGGTGGGACCCGCCGTCCACGTCCGGGCCGCGATGTCGAGGATGCGGGTGCGTCCGGTCGACGCGCCATACACGAGGACGCGGCCGTCGGGCAGCAGGTAGGAGAGCGGGTACTCCTCCTCCTGGATGTCGGCCGTCGACACCCCGGTCAGCAGCGTCCACCTGCCGGTGGCCGGGTCATAGATCTCCGGGGTGTCCGCCCAGTGCCCGCTCGTCTGCTGGCCACTGATGGCGAGCGCCCGCCCGTCGCTGAGGAGGGTCACGCTCGGGTACCACCGGGGGACGTTGAGGTCGGCCGTGCGCGTCCACGACTTGGTGGTGGGGTCGAAGATGTTGACGTCTCTGGCGCCGCTCTCGCCGGCCCCGCCGCCGGCGACGAGGAGCCGGCCGTCGGCGAGCGCAGCGTGCCCGGAACAGAAGATCGGTGACGCGACCGGAACGTCGTCGAAGCTGGCGGTGACGGGATGCCAGAGCCGTGCGGTGGTGACGGGCTCGTACTCCTCGTCGTCGAACACGAGCACGTCGCCCGTGTGGAGCACGGCGGAGTCGATGGCGACCAGCGGCCAGTTCATGGCCGGCGACCAGTCGCCGACCGTGGCGGCGTCGGCTGTCGTGAATGACGCGTCCGGCGACGTCGCAGCCGCCCCCGACCAGTCGGCGCTGATCGCCCGGTAGTGGTACTGCACTCCGGGCTGGAGGCCGCTCACCACCTGGGAGTGGCTCGTCACGAGCGACGAGTCCGCGACCGTGGCCGACCCGTATGCCGTGCTCGGGCCGTACTCCACCCGCGAGGTGCCCGGCTGGTCGGTCGTCCACGTGATGGTGGCGGCGGTCGTGGAGACGTTGTTGGCGGTGACCGCCGTGATGGTCGGCGGACCGGCGGTGGCCGCGGCGGAGCGCACCTCCACGGCCGCGAGGTTGTATCGGTCATTGGTGGGCGCAGTGTCGTTGAGGGTCACGAGCGTGCCGGCGGTCGCGGTGGGCGCGCTCGTTGACTGGGCCCAGAAGGTGCCCGACCCGGCCTGCACCGCCTGGTGCACCATCGTCTGGCCGGCCCCCAGGGTGCGGGCGATGGCGCCGTCGTAGTCGAAGCCGACGGCGAACGCCCACGACCCTGCCGCCGTCGTCGTGAGGCTCACCGCCGGGGCGCCGCTGGGCGCGTTGGCCCCGGACGTCGCCCCGATGCCGGCCGCGCCGCTGAACGCCAGCACCGTGAGCGACTGGACGTAGCCGGCGCTCGACGGTGTCGACGTGACCGTCGCCGCCGTCAGCTTGTTCGGCGCGAACGCCGACCACACCTCGGAAGTGCCCAGCTGCGTGTTCGTGCGGCGGGCCAACGACCAGCCGAGCCCGCTCCCGCTGACGGAAGCCGTCATACCGGCCGGCCCGTCCGAGGAGACGAAGGCCACGAGCAGCTCGTTCGGTCCGGAGGTGTCGAACGGGGCGGTGGTGACGGTGCCGGACGCGTCCTTGTACGCGGAGCGGTCGATGGCGAGCGGCGCTGCGCCGGTGGAGGCGGTCACGAACGTGCCGTCGGGAGACGTGGTCGACGTCGCCGAGGCGTCGGCGCTGGTGACGCGGTAGTGGTACTGGGTGCCCGGCTGGAGCCCGCCCAGCATCTGGCTGTGGTTGGTGACGAGCGTGGCGTCGGCACTCGTGACGGACCCGTAGGCCGTGGTGGTTCCGTACTCGACCTGCGAGGTGGCTGGTCGATCCGTGGTCCATGCGATGCTCGCGCCCGAGCTGGTGACGTTCGTCGCGGTCACGGCCGAGATCACCACTGGAGCCGTGCTGGGCGCGGCCGGGAGGACCTCGACGGCCGCCAGGTTGAACCGATCGGTCGTAGGAGCCGTGTCGTTGAGGGTGACGACCGTGCCGGTCGCCGCCGTGGAGCCGGTGGTGGACTGCGTCCAGAAGGTCCCCGCGCCGCGCTTGACCGCCTGGTGCACCATCGACTGGTTCGGGCCGAGCGTGCGTGCCAGGGCGCGGTCGGTGTCGACGCCCACGGCGAACGACCACGATCCCGCGGCCGTGCTCGTGAGGGCCACCGATGGGGCGCCCGTCGCGGCACTGGCACCCGCGGTCGCGCCGATGCCGCTGGCTCCGGTGAAGGTCACGACCGTGAGCGACTGGTAGTACCCGGCCGTCCCCTGTGTCGATGTGACCTTCGCGTTGGTCAGCTTGGCCGGCGCGAAGGCGGTCCACGCCTCGGCCGTGCCGGACTGGGTGTTGGCGCGGCGGGCCAGCGACCACGTGAGCCCGGCGCCGCTCACCGCCACCGTCTGGCCCGGCGGGCCCTGGGAGGCGGCGAAAGCCACCAGAAGCTCATTCGGGCCGGTGGTGTCGAAGCCGGATGTCGTCGCCGTCCCCGTCGCGTCCTTGAACGTGGTGCGGTCGACGGCCACCGGATCGGCGGACGCAGAGGCGATCGGTGCGAACGCCGCCGTCATGGCGACGAGCACGCCGACCGAACCGAGGCGCGGTGCGGCCCCATGGGTCGAGCGGGGATGGGAGCGTCGGGCGCGCCGCCAGGCGTACCGGGGCACGGTCACGCCAGCCCGGTGGTGAACTTCCAGGTCACGGGTGACATCACGTTGCCCGCCAGGTCCGTCGCGTCGCTCACCCGCACGGTGTACGTGGCGAGTGCATTGAGGTTGGAGGTCGGGTCGAACGTGGCCACGCGCGTCGCCGCGTCGTAGGTGAGCGTCCCGCTGACCGCCGTGGTCCCCCGCTTGAGGCTGAGCACGATCGTGCCCGGCGCCATGGGCTCGCTGAAGGTGACCCGGATCGTCGTGCTCCGCGAAACGCCTCCGGCGCCGGACGACGGGCTATGGCTGAGGATCGTCGGCGCGACGGTGTCGACCGGCGCGGCGGCGGTGGTGAAGCTCCACGTCACCGGGGCGGCCATGGCGTTGCCGGCGGTGTCCTTGGCGCCGCTCACCGTGGCCGTGTAGGTCGTGTCGAACGCGAGCGACGCCGAGGGGGTGAACGTGGCCACCCTGGCGTTGGCGTCGTAGGCCATCGAGCCGGCCACCGTGGCGTTGCCCGGGTCCTTGAGGGAGAAGCCGATGGTGGAGGACTGCACGGCCTCGGAGAACGTGGCCTGGGGCTTGGCGCCGGTGGCCACACCGTTCGCTCCGGCGGCAGGCGACGTCGACGTGACGGTCGGGGCGACGGTGTCGGGAGTGGTGCTGGCCGTGAAGACCACGTCGACCCAGTAGTTG
>DATAIT010000088.1 GCA_036262515.1 Acidimicrobiales bacterium
GGCCAGGAGGGCGCCGGCCGCCGTGGCCGCCCGGGCCGCGCCGGCCAGCCGGCCGGCATCGCCGCTGCGGTACGGCTCCCCCGCCGCGCCGAGGCGCTCCTCCATGGCGCGCCAGGCGACCAGCTCGAGGCCGGCGCCGAGCACGGCGAGGCGGCGGGCCGGGCCGGCCGCCGCTCGGGGCGTGCACGCCATGGCGATGCCTCCGGCCGCCGCCGCCGAGCTGCCGGCGAACACGAACGCGAGGTGGCGGTGGGCGCCGTGCCACGCCGGGATGGAGGTGTCGCTCACCAGGACGGCGGTGTAGGTGGTCATCCCGGGCCCGAGGGCACCGGCCGCCGCGCCGCTCCAACGGCCCAGCCGCGGCGCCCGGCCCGTGGCCTGGCTGGCCCCGGCGGCGATGGCCGAGGGGGCGAAGGCGGTGAGGAGCCAGGTGCCCATGCTCATCGGCGAGGTCGGCTTGGCCACCCGGAGCATGTTGGCGAAACGGGCCGGGCGGCCGAGGTCGGCGATGAGCAACGGCCCGCTGGCCGCCGCCGCCGCTGCCGACGCCAGGCGCGCCGAGCGGGCCAGGTGCTCGTTCCCGGCCCGCTGGGCGCCCAGGGCGAGGGTGGACGAGGCGCCGGCCAGGCCCCCGGCGAAGAAGTAGAGCGGGATGTAGTGCTTCCACACCGGGGCCTTGAGGAGGGGGCGCCCGTAGTACGACACCGGTTCGTCCCGCCGGTCCCGTCCCCGCCCCGCTCCGGCCTTGGTCACCGGTGCCGCCCGCCACCGAGGAAGGCGGCGGCGACGGCGCCCACCAGCGCCAGGGCGGCCGCCCCGGCCGACCGCCACATCGCCGGCAGGTCTCGGGTGGGCACCACCGGGTCGGGCGGGAGGCCGTACACCTCGGGCCGGTCGAGCAGCAGGAAGAAGGCGCCGAACCCGCCCACGCCGTCGGACTCGTCCGCCCCGTACAGGCGGACGCCGGGGACCCCGGCCTCCTTCAGCAGGTCCGAGCGGCCCGCCGCCCGGGTCCGTAGCTCGTCGAGGGGACCGAACTGGATCGACTCGGTGGGGCACGCCTTGGCGCACGCCGGCACCATGCCGGACCGCAGCCGGTCGTAGCACAGCGTGCACTTCCAGACCCTGCCGTCGCCCTTGCGCTGGTCCAGCACCCCGAACGGGCATGCCGGCACGCAGTACCCGCACCCGTTGCAGACGTCCGGCTGCACGACCACCGTCTCGAACTCCGTCCGGAACAGCGCACCGGTGGGGCACACGTCGAGGCATGCAGCGTGGGTGCAGTGCTTGCACACGTCGGAGGACATGAGCCAGCGCACGCCGGTGTCGGCGGGCCCGCGGTCGGACTCGACGAAGGCGACGTGACGCCAGGTGTCGGCTCCCAGGGCACCCGTGTTGTCGTACGACAGCCCCAGGAGGTCGAGGCCGTCCTCGGGCACGTCGTTCCACTCCTTGCAGGCCACCTCGCACGCCTTGCACCCGATGCAGACGCTCGTGTCGGTGAAGAACCCCATGCGGACCGGCGCCGTCACGGGCGGGGCCTCCTGCCGGGCCGGATGTCGCACGTGGCCGCCTTGACCTCCTGGATGTGGACGTTGGGGTCGAGGGCCAGTCCGAACAGGTCGTTGGCGGCGTCGCCCGTGGACAGCCCCTTCCATCCCCAGTGGTATGGGAGGCCCACCTGGTGCAGCGTCCGACCCTGCACGGTCAGGGGAGCGATGCGGTCGGTGACGAGCACGCGCGCCTCGATGGTCGCCCGGCTCGACGTGATGGTCGCCCACCCGCCGTTCTCCAGGCCCCGCTCGGCCGCCAGCTGCGGGCTCACCTCGCAGAACATCTCGGGCTGGAGCTCCGAGAGGCGCGACTGGAAGCGGCTCATCCCGCCGGCCGTGTGGTGCTCGGTCAGCCGGTAGGTCGTCATGACGAACGGGAACGCCCCGGCCGGCTGGTTGTCGGGGTTGAGCCGATGGCGGGGCGTCATCCTCGCCGGGTTCGTGCCCTGGGCGTACAGCGGGTTGGTGACCGGCGATTCGTGGGGCTCGTAGTGGGTGGGGAGAGGACCGTCGACCAGCCCGCTCGGCACGAAGAGCCATCCCCGGCCGTCGGTCTGCATGATGAACGGGGCGTCGCCCGGCAGCGCGTGCTCGGCGCTGGCACCGTCGGGCGGCACGTAGTCGGGCGCCATGTCGGCCACGAAGTCGGGCACGTCGTGGCCCGTCCACCGGCCGGCGCCGGCGTCCCACCACACGTAGCGCTTGCGCTCCGACCACGGGTTCCCGGCGGGGTCGGCCGATGCCCGGTTGTAGAGCAGGCGGCGGTCGGCCGGCCACGCCCACCCCCACTCCGGGGCGACCCACGTCTGCTCGTGGCCCGGCGTGCGGCGGGCCGTCTGGTTCACCTCGCCGGCGTAGCAGCCGCTGTAGATCCAGCACCCGCACGCAGTCGACCCGTCCGCCTTGAGGTCCAGGTACCCCGACACGGTGCGGCCGGTGGAGTCGACACCGTTGATCTCGCGCAGCACGGCCGCTGCGTCGGGGTCGTCACTGCGGGGGCCCACCAGCGGGTAGTCCCACGCCAGGTCGAGCACCGGGCGGTCCCGGGGCTCGCCCGAGCCGGCCAGCTTCGCCCGGATGATCCGGCCCAGATGCCAGAAGAACCACAGCTCCGACCGGCGGTCACCCACCGGCTCCACCGCCTTGGCGTGCCACTGGAGCATCCGCTGGGTGTTCGTGAACGTGCCGTCCTTCTCTGTGTGGGCGGCGGCCGGGAGGAAGAACACCTCGGTCCCGATGTCCTCCGTGACGAGCTCGCCGCGATCGATCTCCGGCCCGTCCCGCCAGAACGTGGCCGTCTCGATCTCCACCAGGTCGCGCACGACGAGCCAGTCGAGCCGGGCCATGGCCAGGCGCTGGAGGCGACCGTTGGCCGAACCGACGGCCGGGTTCTCGCCCATGACGAAGAAGCCCTGGACCCGGCCGTCGGCCATGTCGAGCATGGTCCGGTACGTCGAGTGGTCGCCGGTGATGAACGGCAGGTTGTCGTAGCCGAAGTCGTTCTCGGGCGTCGCCGCGTCGCCGAACCAGGCCTTGAGCAGGCTCACCACGTAGGCGTCGGCGTGCCCCCAGAAGCCGGCCGGCGCCCGGTTCGCCTCGATGTAGGCGGCCAGCGTCGGGTGCTTGTCCGCCTGGGGCATGGGGAGGTAGCCCGGGAGGATGTTGTACAGCGTCGGGATGTCGGTCGACCCCTGGATGCTGGCGTGGCCCCGCAGGGCGAGGATGCCGCCGCCCGGCCGTCCCATGTTCCCGAGCAGCAGCTGGATGATGGCGGCGGTGCGGATGTACTGCACGCCCACGCTGTGCTGCGTCCAGCCCACCGCGTAGCAGATGGCCGACGTCCGCTCCCGGCCCGAGTTCTGGCACAGGGCCTCGGCCACCTCGACGAACCGCTCCCGGGGCACGCCGCAGACCTCCTCCACCAGCGCGGGCGTGTAGCGGGCGAAGTGGCGCTTGAGGACCTGGAAGACGCAGCGGGGATGCTCCAGGCTGGGATCGGTCTCGGGGGGGCCGCCGGGGAGGCTCGACCCGAACCCGTAGGCCTCACCCTGGGGGCCGTCGTCGTGATGGGCGGCGGCCGGGGCCGACGACATGCCGGCGTACTGCCAGCTCGCCGGGTCGTACGCCTGCCGGTCGGCGTCCCATCCCGAGAACAGGCCGTCGAGGTCCTCGGTGTCGCGGAACCCCTCGTCGAGGATCGTCGCCGCGTTGGTGTAGGGGACGACGTAGTCGCGGAACTCGCGCCCGTTGGTGAGGATGTGGTTGACGATGGCGCCGAGGAAGGCGATGTCGCTGCCCGCCCGGATGGCCACGAACGTGTCCGCCATGGCGCTGGTGCGGGTGAAGCGGGGGTCCACGTGGATCACCCGCGCACCCCTCGCCTTGGCCTCCATCACCCACTGGAACCCGACCGGGTGGCACTCCGCCATGTTCGATCCCATGATCAGGATGCAGTCGGAGTTGGCCAGGTCCTGCTGGAAGCCGGTGGCGCCTCCCCGGCCGAACGAGGTCCCCAGACCGGGGACGGTGGACGAGTGTCAGATGCGGGCCTGGTTCTCGATCTGCACCGCTCCCAGCGCGGTGTAGAGCTTCTTCATGAGGTAGTTCTCCTCGTTGTCGAGGGTCGCTCCTCCGAGGCTGGCGATGCCGAGGGTCCGGCGGTGCTTCGGGTCCCACGTGGCGGCGCGCGTGGCGATCACCCGGTCGGCGATCATGTCCATGGCCCGGTCGAGGGCGAGCTCCTCCCAGTCGGTGCCGCCCGGCCGGCGGTACCGCACGCTCGCTGCGCGGGCCGGGCCCGTCACCAGTTCTCTGGTCGCCGATCCCTTGGGGCACAGGCGCCCGCGCGACACGGGGCTGTCGGGGTCGCCCTCGACCTGGATCACCTCGTCGTCCTTCACGTACACCCGCTGGCCGCAGCCCACCGCGCAGTACGGGCACACCGACGCGACCGTGCGGTCGGCCGTCTCCGTGCGGGCCGCCAGCTTCGCCGATCGGGGCGAGCGCGCCGCCTCGCCGAGGGCCAGCCGGTCGTCGCCCCGCAGCTGGCGGAAGACGGGCCACGAGGCGATCGGGATGCGTGCCGTGCCGCCATCCTTCCCACGACGGGCGCCGACCACAAGTCGGGAGGTCTGTGGCAAAAATGTCGCGTATTTCAGCTATCCTGGTGTTGCTCGTCATTTGCAGGAATCGAGCATTTCGTCGGGGGCGGTAGAGGCCAATGGGCTCGATCTTCATCAGTTACCGGCGGGCGGGCACGTCGGGGTACGGCGGCCGGCTCCAGGAGGACCTGCGCCAGCACTTCGGCAAGGAGCGCGTCTTCCGGGACATCGATTCCATTCGTCCGGGCACCGATTTCGCACGGGTGATCGAGCAGGCGGTGGCCGGGTCCGGCGTTGTGCTGGTGCTCATCGGTGGCAACTGGCTCGATGCGACGAACGAGAACGGCCAGCGCCGGCTCGACGACCCGGATGACTTCGTCCGGCTCGAGATCGAGTCCGCCCTGAACCAGGACATCACCGTCGTCCCGGTGCTGGTGGAGGGCGCCCTCGCGCCGTCACCGAGCGCCCTTCCGCCGTCCATCAGCCGGCTGGGCCGTATGCAGGCCATCGAGCTCTCGGATCTGCGCTGGGACTACGACGTCGGCCGTCTCATCGACGTGCTCGACGAGATCGTCGGCCCGGCCGCTGAGGAGATCGTCGACCTGACCGCGCTCGAGGCTGCTTCCTCGCCGGCCGCCGCCCCCGCCGACGCGCCGGCCGGGCTGGCGGCGGCCGGCGCCAGCGCAACTACGACCACCCGGGTCCTGCGCCGGCGGACCGTCCCGCAGGCCGCACCCGACCCCGGCGGCGCAGCGGCCGCCGGTGGTCCGGTGGCCGGGCCTCCCGGTCCGACCAGGAACAGGAGGCTCATCGCCGTCGCCGCTGCGATCATCGTGGTCGTGGTGGCCGGTGTGCTCGCCGCCACCGGCGGCGGCTCGCCCGAGGTGCACGTGCCGTCCGTGGTCGGCGAGGACGTCGCCGTCGCCACGACCACTCTCCGCAAGGCCGGTCTCGAGGTTCGCACCAGGCGGGAGCCGTCCGACGCCACCGCGGAGGGCGCGGTCGTCGCCCAGGCACCGAAGGCGGGAACGTCCGTCCGCAAGGGCGGCACCGTCGACCTGGTGGTCGCAGGCGCAATCGGGACGCTCCCGGTACCCGCCGTGACCACGCTCGACAGGGCGGCCGCCGTCGCCGCCATCGAGGGCGCCGGGCTGGTGGCCGCCGTGGTCGAGCAGAGGAACGAAGGCGTGCCTGCGGGCATCGTTTTCCAGCAGCTTCCGGAACCGGCGGCCGCGGCGGCCAGGGGCTCGACCGTCACGCTCACCGTGTCGACCGGAGCGGCCATACCCGCGCCCACCACGACGCGTCCACCGGTGCCCACCACCGCGACGACGCGTCCGCCGGTTCCCGGCTCCACCGCTCCCACATCGGTGCCCACCACTGCCACGACGGCACCGACCCCACCGACGACGGCGCACGCGCCACTCGCCACCGCCAACCTGGTCGTCAACCCGGGCGCCGAGGACTCGCCTGCGTCGGCGCCCTTCACCGTGGGCCAGGCGCCGGCCGGATGGTCACGAGGGGCGTTCCAGGCCATCGCCGCCGCCTACGGGGCGACCGGGCAGCGCACGGGCTGCGACGATGCCGCCTATCCCTCGGCCGGCGACCTCCAGGGGTCGGGCTCGCGGTTGTTCAGCGGTGGGTTCGACGGCAACGGCGGGTGCGAGCTGCCGGGCGGCAGCGTGCCGACCTTGACCCAGGTCCTCTCGCTGGCCGGCTACGCCGGGCGCACCGACGGCGCCGGGTGGCAGGCCGGTGCCCGCCTCGCGTCGTGGCCCGGGAGCGGCGACGGGGCGGAGCTCGTCGTCGAGGTCCTCGGCGGCAGCGGACAGGTCCTGGGTACGTCGGGCACCGGCGTCGTGTCCAACGCCTCCGGCTTCGCCTTCCAGACCCGGAACCTCAGCGGCACCATCCCGTCGGGGGCCGCCTCCGTGCGCCTCACGCTCCGGTTCCCGGTGTCCAGCTCGTACAGCGGGGGCTTCGCCGACGACATCTCGTTCCGCTTCGGGTAACTGCACCCGGCGTGGCCTGGCCCCGCCCCAGGGCGCCGGGGGCGGGGCTCAGGCCGCTGTCTATGCGGCGGCGGCTGTCGCAGCCGGCGTCCCGCCCTCGACGGCGGCGGCCAGGACCTGACCGATCTCCGACGCCAGGTGCACGGTGAGGGCGGCCCGGACGGCCTCGGGGACGTCCTCGAGATCCGGCTCGTTCCTGGCGGGGAGGACGACCTCGGTGAGGCCGGCCCGGTGGGCGGCGAGCAGCTTCTGCTTCACGCCGCCGATGGGCAGGACCTTGCCCTGGAGGGTCAGCTCGCCGGTCATCCCCACCACCGATCGCACCGGCCGGCCGGAGAGCAGCGAGACCAGCGCGGTGGCGATGGTGACGCCGGCCGACGGGCCGTCTTTGGGCACGGCCCCGGCGGGGACGTGGACATGGAAGCGGCGACCGTCGAAGGCGGCAGGATCGATCCCGAGGGCCTCGGCGTGCGAGCGCACGTAGGACACGGCGATGGTGGCCGACTCCTTCATGACGTCGCCCAACTGGCCGGTGAGGGTGAGACCGGGCTCGCCGGGCATCGACGTGACCTCCACGAACAGCACGTCGCCGCCCACGCCGGTGACGGCGAGACCGGTGGAGACACCGGGCACCGACGTGCGGTCCGGCGCCTCGAAGAAGAACCGGGGACGGCCCAGCCAGCGGCGGACGTCGGCCGCCGCGTCGACGACGACGGGCGCCGTCGCCTCCTCGGCCGAGATGGCGGTGGCCACCTTGCGCAGCAGCTTTCCGAGCTCGCGCTCGAGGTTGCGCACGCCCGCCTCGCGGGTGTGCTCCCCGACCACCACGCGCAGGGCGTCGTCGGTCACGGTCACCTCGTCGGCCCCCAGCCCGCAGCGCTCCAGCTGGCGGGCCAGCAGGTGGTCGCGGGCGATGGCGACCTTCTCCGTCTCGGTGTAGCCGTCGAGGCGCACGACCTCCATTCGGTCGAGCAGGGCGCCCGGGATCGTCTCGATCACGTTGGCGGTGGCCAGGAACACCACGTCCGACAGGTCGAGGTCGACCTCCAGGTAGTGGTCCCGGAACGTGTGGTTCTGCGCCGGGTCGAGCACCTCGAGCAGGGCCGACGACGGGTCACCCCGCCAGTCGTTGCCGAGCTTGTCGACCTCGTCGAGCATGAGGACCGGGTTCAGGACGCCGGCGTCCTTGATGGCCCGGGCGATGCGACCGGGCATGGCGCCCACGTAGGTGCGCCTGTGTCCGCGGATCTCGGCCTCGTCGCGGACGCCGCCCAGGGCGACCCGCACGAACGGGCGGCCCATGGCCCGTGCCACCGACTCGCCCAGCGACGTCTTGCCCACGCCCGGGGGGCCCACCAGGGTGATGATGGCACCGGCGCCGCGGGTGCCGGCCACGTGCAGGCCGCGCTCGGTCCGCCGCTTGCGCACGGCCAGGAACTCCACGATGCGTTCCTTCACGTCGTCGAGACCGTTGTGGTCGGCGTCGAGCACGCGCCGGGCCTCGGGGATGTCGACGCTGTCCTCCGCCTTCTCCGTCCACGGGAGGTCGGCGATCGTCTCCAGCCAGGTGCGGATCCAGCCCCGCTCCGGGCTCTGCTCCGACGTGCGCTCCAGGCGCCCGAGCTCGCGCTCGAGCGCCTTGCGGACCTGCTCGGGAACGGCCTCGTCCTCGGCCAGGGCCCGGAAGCGCTCGACGTCGTCACCCTCGCCGGCCTCGTCACCCAGCTCCTTTCGGATGGCCGCCAGCTGCTGGCGCAGCAGGAACTCGCGCTGGGTCTTCTCCATGCCCTCGGACACGTTGCGGCGGATGGTGTCCCGCACGGTCTCCTCGGCCAGGACGTCCTTGGCCCAGCCGACCACCTTCTCCAGCCTCGTCTCCACGTCGAGGGCTTCGAGCACCTCGATCTTCTGCTCGAGGGAGAGGTCGGGGGAGTACCCGGCGAGGTCGGCCACGGCCACCGGCGTGGTGGCGGCCCGCACCACGTCGACGATTCCCATGAGACCGCGCGCCTCGAGGATGCCCTCCACGACGGCCTTGTACTCCCGGGCCAGCTCGCGGGCGCGCTGCGTGTCGGTGTTCACCTCGACCGCCTCGGTGGCCTCGACCCACAGGGCGTTGCCGCTGCCCGGCACGCCGACGCCGATGGCGGCCCGGTGCAGACCGCGCACGAGCACCGCTCGCAGGCCGTTGCGCAGCTCGCCCTCGTCCTGGATCTCGGCCACGGTGCCCACGGACGCGTAGCGGCGGCCCTCACGGGGCACCACCAGCAGCCGGCCGCCGCCGGCGGCATCGGCGGCGGCGAGCGCCTCGGGGGTCTCCAGGGCGATGGTGACGACCATGCCGGGCAGCAGCACGCCGCTGTTGAGGGGGAGGACGGGGAGGTTCAACGTCGACAGGTCGGCCATGTGGTGGTCCGCCTTCCAGGGATCCAAAGGGACCAGAACAACCGTGGCAGCGACCCGGGTGTTCCCGAGCGCCCGCCGCGCCGGCGCCGAATGGTCGGGCGCCCGCTCAGCCCGTCGGCTCGTCGGGGAGCTCCTCGGCGGCGACGGCCCGGCGGGCGGCGGCGTGGACGCCGGCCAGGGTCAGCACCCCGAGCGCAGCTCCGCCGCCGTCGACGACCACGACCCACCCCGTCTCGCTCTCCAGCAGTGCGGAAAGCGCCTCTCGCAGGCTGTCGCCGACCGTGACCGTGCGCCCGAGCGGTGGCGCGGCGGCGGCGGGGAGGGGCTCCAGGTCACGACGGACCACGGGCGTCACGCCGAGACGCTTCACCCCCCGGTCCGCGCCCACGAAGTCGGCGACGAAGCCGGAGGCGGGCCGGCCCAGCAGTGCGGCCGGCGTGTCGTACTGCTGGAGACGGCCACCCTCGGCCAGGATGGCGATGCGGTCGCCGACCCGCACCGCCTCGTCGATGTCGTGGGTGACGAACACGACGGTCTTGCGTACCTCGGCCTGCAGCCGGAGGAACTCCTCCTGGAGGCGGTGGCGGGTGATGGGGTCGATGGCACCGAACGGCTCGTCCATGAGGAGGACGGGCGGGTCACCGGCCAGGGCCCGGGCCACCCCGACCCGCTGGCGCTGCCCGCCCGAGAGCTCGTGCGGGTACCGGCGGTCGAACCGGGCAGGGTCGAGGCCCACCAGGTCGAGCAGCTCGGTGGTGCGGGCCCGGACACGCTTCTTGTCCCACCCGAGCAGCTTCGGGACGGTCGCCACGTTGTCGGCCACCGTCTGGTGGGGGAACAGGCCGACGTGCTGGATCACGTAGCCGATGCGCCGGCGGAGCTGGACGGGATCGAGGCCCATCACGTCCTGGCCGTCGATCTCGATGCGGCCGGCCGTCGGTTCGATGAGCCGGTTGACCATCTTCATGGTGGTCGTCTTCCCGCATCCCGACGGGCCGACGAGCACGCACACCTCGCCGTCCCCGACGTCGAGGGAGAGGTTGTCGACGGCCACGGTGGGCCCGTAGCGCTTGGTGACCGAGTCGAGGCGGAGCAAGTTGCACGACGCTACCGTTCACGCCGTGGCGACCAGCGGGCTGGTGCTCGGCGCCAATGACTCCGGTTCGTGGATCTGGTGGGACTGGGTCGGCCGCCACGGCGACACGCTGTACAGCGCCGGGCGCGAGCACGTCGTGCTCACGTTCTGGGCGGTGGCCATCGGCCTGGCCATCGCCCTCCCCCTGGGCGTGGCCGCGTGGCGGTGGCGCCGCCTGCTCCCCTTCGTGCTCGGGCTCAGCGGCGCGATCTACACGGTGCCGTCGCTGGCCCTGTTCGCGCTCCTCGTGCCGGTGACCGGCCTCGGCCGCGCGACGGCCGAGATCGGCCTGGTGGGCTACACCCTGCTGATCCTCGCCCGCAACGTCGTGGCCGGGCTGGACGCAGTACCGGCCGACGTGCGCGAGGCGGCGCTCGGTCTGGGGTTCACGCCGGCCCGCCTGCTCGTGCAGGTCGAGCTGCCGCTGGCCGTGCCGGCCATCGTCGCCGGCGTCCGCATCGCCACCGTGACGACGATCGGGCTCGTGACCGTCACCGCCCTCATCGGCCAGGGCGGCTTCGGGCAGCTCATCTACGACGGCCTGGTGCGTGACTTCCGGACGCCGCTGGTGCTCGGGACGGCCCTCTCGGTCGCGCTGGCCACCGCGGCCGACGTGGGGCTCGTCCTCGTCGAGCGGCTGCTGACGCCGTGGTCCCGGTCCCGCGGCCGGGCGGTGCCGTGATGCGCTTCCTGGGCGACGTCCTCGCCTGGTTCACCACAGCCGGGAACTGGCGCGGGAACGGTGGCATCGTCCACCGCTTGGTCGAGCACCTCGGCATGTCGGCGTCGGCGACGCTCACCGCCCTGCTCGTCGCGCTGCCCATCGGTCTCCTCCTCGGCCACACCGGCCGCGGCGGGCTGGTCGCCGTGAACCTGTCGAACGTGGGCCGGGCCATACCGTCGTTCGCGCTGCTGGTCTTCGGCGCCCAGATCTTCGGAGTCGGGGCCGTTCCCGCCTATCTCGCCCTCGTCGCCCTGGCCATCCCTCCGGTCGTGACCAACGCGTACACCGGCGTGCGCGAGGTCGACCGCGACGTGGTCGAAGGGGCGCGCGGCATGGGCATGGGCGAGGCCCAGATCCTCTTCCGTGTCGAGCTGCCGGTGGCCGTGCCGCTCGTCATGGCCGGCGTGCGCACCGCCGGGGTGCAGGTCGTGGCCACCGCCACCCTTGCCGCGGTGGTCGGCTGGGGAGGGCTCGGTCGCTTCGTGGTCGACGGGCTGGCCCAGGGCGACCGGGTCAAGCTGTTCGCCGGTGCTCTGCTGGTCGCCGTCGTGTCGATGCTCACCGAGGCCGCCCTCGGGTGGCTCCAGCGCGCGCTGACCCCGGCCGGTCTCCGCCTTCCGGCCCGTTCGGAACGTAGGGTTTCGCTACTGCCAGGTGCGGCGGCGGCGCCCGAGGCAGGGTGAACAGCGGCCGGGACCGACCCGGCCCGAGAAGCCGAGAGAGAGGACCACTGACCCATGCGGGGAACCCGTAGAGGAGCCGTCGGGGCGATCCTGCTCGCGCTTGCCGTGGTGGCAGGCGCCTGCGGGTCGGGTGACGACTCGAACACCGGCGACAACTCGAGCGGCACCACCGGCACCACCGACGCCAAGCCGGCCATCGTCGTCGGTTCGGCGAGCTTCTCCGAGAACGAGATGCTGGCCGACATGTACGGCGCGGTGCTGGCCGACGCCGGCTACGCCGTCACCTACAAGCTCAAGCTCGGCGCCCGGGAGGTCATCGAGCCCGCCCTGGAGAGCGGCCAGATCGACTTCCTGCCCGAGTACGCCGGCAACTACCTCAGCTTCCTGGACAAGTCGGTGGGGAGCCTCACCGTGGACGAGACGGTCTCGAAGCTGCGCACGCTGCTCCAGTCGAAGGGGATCACCGTTCTGGAACCCTCCGAGGCCACCGACGCCGACGCCATCGCCGTCACCAAGGATTTCGCGGCCGCCAACGGCCTGACGACGATCTCCGATCTGAAGAAGGTGACGACGCCGCTCACGCTCGGCGGCCCGCCGGAGTGCGACACGCGGCTGACCTGCAAGGTGGGCCTCGAGCAGGTGTATGGGCTGACCCTGAAGTTCAAGGCGCTCGACGGCGACGGGCCGCTCACGCGGGCGGCGCTCGACAGGGGCGACATCCAGCTGGCTCGGGTGTTCACCGCCGATGCGGACCTGAAGACGAAGGGGTACGTCGTGCTCGAGGACGACAAGAGCTTCCAGCAGGCCGGCAACATCACGCCGGTGATCCGCAGCGACAAGCTCGACGACGAGGCCGAGAAGCTCATCAACGAGGTCACCGCCGCCCTTACGACCGACAAGCTCATCGACCTCAACAAGTCGGTGCAGGTCGACAAGGAGGACCCGAAGGCGGCCGCCGAGCGGTTCCTGAAGGACGAGGGACTGCTCTAGGCCGCCGGGTCGGCGGCGGACGGCGAGCGGGAGGCGTGGTTCTGCGCACGCCGACCCGCCGATGGGTGACACTCTGCCCGTGACGTGCCCGTGACGAGCCCCATCGGCCCCCTCGCGCTCGTCGTCAACCCCGAGGCGGGCGGCCGGAAGGGCTCCCGGCGCCTCGACCGCCTGCGCCGGGCGCTCGACGACCAGGGGCTCGATCACGAGGTCCGGGCGACCCTGGCACCGGGGGACGGGGCGCGGGCGGCGCGCCAGGCGCTGGAGGACGGCGCCCGGTTGCTGGTGGCGGTGGGCGGTGACGGTACGGTGCACGAGGTCGTCAACGGGATGCTCGACGGCGATGGGCGGGCCCATGTCACCGGCGCCGTCCTCGGCGTGGTGGCGGCCGGC
>DATAIT010000089.1 GCA_036262515.1 Acidimicrobiales bacterium
GAGCGCAAGGAACCGGACGAGAAGCACGAGCTGTAGGGCGGCGGGAGCCGACCGGCTGCCGGCCGGGCGCCGATGCTAAGGTCGGGCGCTGATCCGGGGCCGTTAGCTCAGCTTGGTAGAGCACTTGCATGACGCGCAAGGGGTCAGGGGTTCAAGTCCCTTACGGCCCACCCCGAAGCCGCAGGTCACGGCGTTGCGCCGGCTGAACCGGGCGGTCACCGATGGCGAGGGGAGCCAACGGCTCGGCCTGGGCTCCACGGAGCCCCCGCTGGATCGGTGGCCGGCGCCGCGCTGGGGCGGCAGACCTCGCCTCCACGTGGAGATCGTCGCCGCACCTCGGCTTCCCTGGGAGTTGTTCGCGTCCGGGTTGCGTCCGGTGTCCTGGGGTCAACGCCCGACGAGCACCCGTTTCGACCACTGTGTCGGGCCTGCCGTTGGGAGCGCAGCAATTTTTGCCCCGATATAGGCCACGGTGGCCGATGTTTCCCCTCGGACGTCGGCGCAAGGTGGTCTCGAGGGTCGCCGGGTGCGGGCGACGACAAAGGGAGCGTTATGAGCGCAGGTCGGCAGCGACGGGGCTGGCGGATATGGCCGCTGGTGGTTGCGGTGGCCCTCGTGGGCTTCGTGCCCCTATCGGCGTCGGCGAATCACGCCCCCCCACCGGAGTCGCACGAGCCGGCCGGGAGCGGCCGGGTCGAAGGGCATGAGGCCATCGAGGAGCAGGACGGGTTTCCCTGCTTCCGCGCCACCCGCACGGTCTTCGCGCTGCGGGGCGACGGCACCTACCACGGCCGCAGCCCGGGCGGGCCCGTGGTCTTCCGGGCCGAGCTCGGCGCCGGCCAGACCCCCTACGAGGACGGTCCCCTCCAGATCGAGGCCAAGAACACGGTGGCGTATTACCACGGCCCCCTCGGCACCCATGGAACCGATACCGACGGCGGGGCCGGCTGCAACGCGGCTACCACCGGGGCCCAGATCCCGGCCCAGTTCAAGATCTTCGCCGCCGACCAGGCCCAGGACACCAACGGCGACAGCGAGATCGACCTCCTGAGCGGCCAGGCGTGGGTCTACCGGCTCAACGCCTCGAACCAGAAGATCCCCTGTATCGGCGTGGGCTGGTTCTCCCGCTGGGGCGGGGACTGGACCGCCGAGTGGACGCTGAGCGAGGACTGCGTGGTGGTCGGCAACGCCGCCGGCACCCCTGGCACCGGCACCGCCCCGCGAGGCACCCTCCACACCCACCACGGCGACCACGACCCGTGCTTCAACTGGCCGTGTGCCAACAACCTCCGGCTGGACTACGCCCAGTACCTGCCCGTACCCGGGCCGTTGTTGACCCTGAGCGGTCCCGACTCGGCGGCCACCAACTGCGACCGCCCCGTCACCGTGACGGCCAGGCTCACGGTCACGGGCTGGCCCCAGCCCGACGTGCCCGTCACGTTCTCGGTGGCCGGGCCGGCGCCGGCCACGCCATTCGCGGGCGCGGGCGTCACCGACGCCAACGGCCGGGCCGGCTTCTCCTTCACCGCCGCCCGCCCCGGCGCCTACACGGTCACGGCGGCCGCCACCTACCAGGGCGAGCAGCGCTCGGCCACCAAGACGGTCATGTTCGCCGAGCGGCCGGCCCTGGCCGTCGCCCTCACCGGCCTGGCCACGGGGCAGACCGAGGAGCCGACGACCGTCAACGCCACCGTCAACGATCCTTGCGGGCCTCACCCCGGCGCCGCCGTCCACTTCGAGGTGGCGGCGGCCGACCCTCCGGCCCCGCCGTGGCGCTTGGCGGGAGAGGCAACTCCAACCGCCGGTGACGCCGTCACGGATCCCTTCGGCCGGGCCTCGTTCGCCTTCAGCGGCAACCGGGCCGGCGACTACGACGTGGTGGCCTCGTCGGTCGGCGCCTCGGCGACCGCCACCCACACCGTCACCCTCGCCATCAACACCCTGAAGGCCACCGGAGCGCTCACGCTGCCCTCGGAGGAGAAAGGGTTGGACGCGGCGCTCATGGACCCGTCCGGTCGCTATGCGTACTTCCTCAACGCTCAGGGCCTGACCAAGGTGGATCTGGCCACGCTTCAGAGGGTGGGCAGGCTTGACCTCATCGGCGCGAACGCGGGCGTTGTCGAGCCCGCCGGCCGCTACGCCTTCGTGGCCGCCGCCGCGGGCGGCAGCGGAGTCGAGGTGGTGAAGGTCGACCTGGCCACCCTCCAGCGGGCCGGCGCCATCCCCCTGGAGGAGGGCGACGACTCGTTCAGCGCCGCCGTGATCGACCCGACCGGCACCTTCGCCTACTTCGGCAACGAAGACGGCATCGCCCAGAGTCGGGTGGTGAAGGTCGACCTGCACAGCCTCCAGCGGGTGGCCTCCTTCACCTTGACCAGCGAGGACCGCCAGGGCGTCCGGGCGGCGGTGATGGATCCTGCGGGCAGGTTCGCGTACTTCGTCACCCAGGGCTCGGCCGGTCGCGTGGTCAAGGTCGACCTCGCCACCTTCCAACCGGTGGCCACCATCGTCCTGGACACGGAGGAGAGCAGTCCCAGCGCGGCGGTCATCGACCCGGCCGGCGAGTACGCCTACGTCGGCACGACCTCGCACGACCCGGGCCGGGTGGTGAAGATCGACCTGCGGACCTTCCGGCGGGTGGGCGCCATCGTCCTCACGCCCTCCTCCTGGTACCCGGTCGGCACCTTGAAGTACCGGACCGCGCTGTGGGAGGGGTACATCCATTCGGGTGTGATGGACCCGGGCGGCGACTACGCCTACTTCGTGATGCAGGACCCCGTCCCGACCGTGCTGAAGGTCGACCTGCGCACCTTCCAGCGGGTCCACCACATCGCCTTTCCCGACACTGCGAACGAGCTTCGTTCCGCGGTGATCGACCCCACTGGCGGCCATGCGTACTTCGGGACGCACAACGGCCCGGACTCCACGCAGCAGTACCCGCCAGAGAAGGTGATCGAGGTGCAGTTGAAGCGGCCGCCGAACCCGGCGCTCACCGCCGGCGCGGACGCCTACACCACCGAGTACGAGACGCCGGTCACCGTGCCTGCGCCCGGCGTGCTCGCCGATGACGCCGACGCCGACGGCGACCCGCTGGTGGCACTGGGCGCCGGCGATCCGGCCGGCGGCAGCGTGGTTGTGAGCAGCGACGGCTCGTTCACCTATACGCCCGACGCCGGCTTCGCTGGCACGGACACCTTCACGTACACGGCCTCCGACGGCGTGGACTACTCGGCCCCGGCCACCGTCTCGATCACCGTGAAGCCGCCCTCGGGCCTGACCGGCACTGCCAACGGCTATGCCGCCAGCGTCAGCCTCTTCGGAGGGCCCTCCGAACCGCGTGGCCCGGCGCCGGCCGTGGCCCTGTCGCCCGACGGCTCCAACAGCGCCCAGAACGCACACGTGGAGGCAGCCGACGCCACCTACGGCCCGGCCGCCATCTTCGAGTCCGGACCCATCGACGTGCACGCCGAGGGGGCGCTGCTTCCCGCCCGCTACGCCAGCACGTCGGTCACCGTGGCAGGCCATACGGACCCAGCCCAGCGCCCCGGACCCTTCCTCTACGACCGGGTGGCCGCCACCTGTTCAGCCACGACGGCCGGGGCGTCGACCAAGGTGACGCTCACCAATGCGGTGGTGGAGACCAAGTACGACCCCGACACCCAGGAGGCCGTCGAGTCCGAGCCGGTGCCGGCCGAGCCACCGCAGGGTTACACGGTGGAGGGCACCATCGACCACGTGGGCGACGCCTTCCGCATCGTCTTCAACGAGCGGGTGACCTCGGCCGGCGGAGCGCTGGCCGGAGTCAACGCCGCCCATCTGTATCTGCTGGGTCCGACCGCGGTGGGCGACGTGGTGATCGGGCGCACGGTGTGCGGCGCTCCCTTGCACACCGGCCCGAATACCGCCCCGGTGGCGAGCGACGATGCCTACACGGCGTCCGCCGCAGCGCCCCTGGTCGTTCCCGCCCGAGGGCTGGTCGGCAACGACACCGATGCCGATGCAGACACGCTGTCCGCCGCCCTCGCCTCGCCTCCGGCCCACGGCAGCGCCGTGGTGGGCCGCGACGGCTCGTTCACCTACACGCCGAACGCCGGATTCGCCGGCACCGACTCGTTCACCTACACGGCAACGGACGGCTTCGGAGGCGGTGATGCGGGAACCGTGACCCTCGCGGTGACTGCCGCCAACACCGTAAGTGTCGGAGACGTGGCACTGTCCGAAGGGGACAGCGGCACCCGCGCGGCCGTGTTCTCCGTCACGTTGGCCCGGCCGTCGACGTCGACGGTGAGCTTCGGCTACGCCACCACCGCCGCCACGGCGACCGCAGGTGCCGACTACACCGCCAAGTCAGGCACCGTCACCTTCGCCCCCGGCACCACTGCGGCCACCGTCAAGGTCCCCGTCGCCGGCGACGTCACCGACGAGGCCGACGAGGTGTTCACCGTGGTGTTGTCCAACCCGGCCGGGGTGGTGATCGGCGACGGCACCGGCACGGGCACCATCGCCGACGACGACCCGAGGACCGTCACCGGACCACGGCTGAGTGTGGGCGACGTCTCGGTGCACGAGGGCGACGCCGGAGCCCGGGCCGCGGTGTTCACCGTGGCGTTGTCCAAGGCGTCCACGTCGACGGTGAAGCTGTCCTACGCCACGGCCAACATCACCGCCGTCAAGGGCGTGGACTACACCCGGGTCACCGGCACCCTCAGCTTCGCCCCCGGGGTGACGTCGATCACCGTCAAGGTGCCGGTCGTCGCCGATACCGTCGCCGAGGCCGACGAGACCTTCGTCCTCAACCTGTCGGCCGCCAGCGGGGCCACCATCACCGACGCCGCCGGAGTGGGCACGGTTCTCGACGACGATTGAGGCGGTGTGCTCGGAGTGGCGGCGAGCGCCTCCGAGCGCCTCCGCTGCTCCTGCCTCTTGTGAAAATGTCGGCGGTCCGCTGCGACCAGATGGTACATTGCGGTGGATTTCGACGAGACGGGGGATTTTGTGGGACGCTTCGTGGTTGGGGGTCTGTTCGCCGCGTTGCTGTGGGCGCTCACGGCGGCACCGGCGTCGGCGGCGCCGGCGGCACCGCCGGTCGGCCGCTGCATCGCAGAGCTGGCGCGCAGCGGATCACTCGGCCGGGCCGTGAACCCGAGCGTGGCCCATTTCGTCGCCGGCACCGACGGCGACGACGATTTCACCGACCTGCTGACGACCGGGACGGACGTCGTGTGCGGTTTCGGCGGCGATGACTTCGTCCTCTCGCTGCAGGAGGGCGACATCTACTTCGGCGGCGGCGGGAACAATGAGGTCGGCTACCTGTACGGCGGGACCTTCTTCGCCGGCGACGGCCGCAACATGGTCGCCATCATGACCGGCGGCACCTTGCACGGCGGCGAGGGAAGCGCATACGTCACCACCATGCAGGGCGGAACTTTCAACGTGGGCAGCGGTACCGGGTCCGTGTACGGCCTCAGCGGTGGGACGTTCAACGGCACTGACGGCGTCGAGGCGGTGACCAAGATGTATGGCGGGACGTTCAACGCTGCAGGGGGCGACGACTTTGTGGGCTTCATGTACGGGGGCATGTTCGCCGGGGGCGACGGCGACGACTCGGTCTGGTACCTGGCCGGTGGAACCTTTAGCGGCGGCGCAGGCGACGACACGGTGAGCTGCGTGTGCGGAGGGACCTTCCTCCCGGACTGACCAGCGTTTGCATGACTATGCGCCGCCTCGTATAGTCGTTCGATGGTCAAGGCCGGGATCTTCGGCGCCTCCGGGTACACGGGCGTGGAGCTGCTGCGCCTGTGCGCAGGTCATCCCGAGATCGACGTGGTGCTGGCGACGGGCGACTCGACGGTGGGCACGGCGGTCGGGAACCTCTACCCGAGCGTGCGCAGCGCCTGTCCGGGGCTGATCCTGGCCGACCCGGATCCCGCAGCCGCCGACGGGCTCGACCTGGTGTTCCTCGCCCTTCCGCACGGCGCATCGCAGGCCCTGGTACCGGACCTGCGCAAGCGGGTCGGCAAGGTGGTCGACCTCGCGGCCGACTTTCGGCTCCGCGACCCGGGCCTCTATCCCGTCTGGTACGGAGCGCCCCACGCCGCGCCCGAGCTCCTCTCCGAGTTCGCCTTCGGCATCCCGGAGCTGTTCCGCTCCGAGCTGCGCGGCGCCGACCTGGTTGCCGCCGCCGGCTGCTACGTCACCGCCGCTGCGCTCGCCCTGGCTCCGCTGGTTCGGGCCGGTGCCATCGACACGGACGGCGTGATCGTCGACGCTGCGAGCGGTGTGTCGGGTGCGGGCCGCGCCCCGAAGGCCACCTCCCACTTCGCGGCGGTGGACGGCGACTTCACCGCCTACGGCCTCCTCACCCACCGGCACACCCCGGAGATCGAGCAGGCCACCGGCGCGACGGTGCTGTTCACCCCGCACCTGGCACCGATGACGCGCGGCATCCTCGCCACCTGTTACGCCCGGCCGGTGTCGGGCGCCGATCCCCTCGACGTCCTGCGCGACTTCTACGCCGGGGAGCCCTTCGTGCACGTCGGCGACCGGTCGCCGTCCACCAAGGCCACCACCGGGGCGAACTGCGTCCACATCACGGCCCGGCGCGACCCCCGCACGGGATGGGTGGTGGTGCTGTCCGCGCTCGACAACCTCGTGAAGGGGGCATCCGGCCAGGCCGTCCAGTGCGCCAACCTCGCCCTCGGACTCGAGGAGACCTCCGGTTTGCCGGTCATCGGGCTGTACCCGTGACCCGCGCCGTGATGAGCAGCCGGTGAGCGTTACCGTCCCGCGCGGGTTCGTGGCCAACGGTGTGGCCTGTGGCATCAAGCCGGCCGGCCGGCCGGACCTGTCACTGGTCGCAACGGCCGACGGGCGCCCGGTGGCCACGGCCGCCGTGTTCACCACCAACCTGGCCACCGCCGCTCCGGTGCTCGTGAGCCGGAGCCACCTGGCGGCCACGGGTGGCCGGGCTGCCGCCGTGGTGCTGAACAGTGGGAACGCCAACGCTGCGACCGGATCCTCCGGTCGGGCGGCCAGCGAGCGCACGTGCGCCCTTGTGGCTGCCGCCCTGGGGTGCCGCCCGGAGGACGTGCTCGTGTGCTCCACCGGCCTCATCGGGATCCCCCTTCCGATGGCGCCGATCGAAGCCGGCGTCGCCCCTCTGGTGGACGGGCTGAGCGGCGACGGCGGCACGCGCGCCGCCGACGCCATCCTCACCACCGACACCCGGCGCAAGGAGGTGGTGGTGGCCGGCGACGAGTGGTCGGTGGCCGGCATGGCCAAGGGGGCGGCCATGCTCGCCCCCCATCTGGCCACCATGCTGGCCGTCCTGACCACCGACGCGGATGTGGCCCCCGGGCCGCTGGGCGACGCGCTGGTCGCGGCCACGGCGGCCACGTTCAACGCCATGACCGT
>DATAIT010000090.1 GCA_036262515.1 Acidimicrobiales bacterium
GGTGGGGGCGGGGGGGCGGTCGGGGTGGCGAACTGCCAGCCGGCCGCCTTGAGCGACTGGATGAGCGGTCGGAGCATGGCCACGGTGGTGTCGCGCACACCTCCGCCGTCGTGGAGCAGGATCACCGCACCGGGCTTCAGGTGGGCCTGCACGCGCCCCAGCAGCTCCTCGGCGCTGCGGTGCTGCGACGCCTCGGCGTCGACCGTCCAGTCCAGGACCCGCATGCCACGGGCATGGGCCAGATCGATGATGTCCGGCGTCGTCCGCCCGGCAGGGGCGCGGAAGAGGGGAACCGGTTGGCCGGTGACGGCGGCCACCTCGTCGGTGCCGGCCACCAGCTCCTGGGCGGCCTGTTCGTGGGGCAACGCACCAAGGTCGGGCGGGTGGTTCATGGTGTGCGAGCACAGCGTGTGGCCATGGCCGGCGATGGTGCGGGTGACCTCGGGGCGCTTGCGCACCATGTCGCCGACCAGGCAGAACGTGGCGTGCACGCCTTCCTCGGCCAGGATCTGGAGCACCTGCGGCGTCCACGTGGGACTGGGGCCGTCGTCGAAGGTGAGGGCCACCACCTGGCCCTCCTCCCGTCGCGGCGGCACCGGCTCGACCAGCCGCTTGGCGCTCACCACCTCGTGGCTGACCGTGCCCACCGTCTGCTCGTCGACGCCCGGTGCCCCCGGGTACCACAGCAGGCTCTCCACCGCCGGCAGTGGTGGTGGCGGTACCTCGGCCTGGCGGACCTCGGTGGCCTCCACCGAGTCCTCGCCGTCGACCACCACCACCCGGGCCCCGGCCCGCAGGCGCCGTGACAAGGTGGCTCGATGGCCGTCCACCGCGACGGCGGCGGGATGGGCGTGCGGCTCGAGCACGGCCCCGCCGGCCGCCGAACGCAGGGCGCCGTCGTGGGGCACGCGCCCGGCGGCCGCCAGGGCCGCCTGCACCGTGGGAGAGGAGCCGGACACCTCCACCGACGCGCCGTCCACCGTCACCCGTACCGACCGCTGGGCCAGGGGGACGGCCAGCGCGGCCACTCCGACGGCGCCGAGCACCGCCGTGGCCAGCGCCAGCCACCATCGGGCCGACCGGCGCGCCGGCCGCCGGTCGCCGCCTCGAGCACCCATCACCTCAGGATGGCGCGCCGCCGTGACCAGCCGGTGGACGGTCCCCCCCGCCGATCAGGCGTTGGCCGTCCCGTTGAACCGGTTCATGGCCGGGGCCGGCCCCTCGGCCAGGATGGCCTCCACTGCGTCGGCCGCCTCCTCGATGGCCACGGCCAGCGCCGCCCGCTCGCTCTTGCCCGGCGCCTTCAGCACGTGGTCGACGCCCTGGCTGCGGCCCGGAGGCTTCCCGATGCCGATGCGGATACGGCAGAAGTCGTCGCTGTGGAGATGGGCGGTGATCGACTTGAGGCCGTTGTGGCCGGCCAGGCCGCCTCCCACCTTGACGCGGATGCGGCCCACCGGCAGGTCGAGCTCGTCGTGGACGACGACGAGGCGGTGGAGGTCGTCGCCCACGCCGAAGCGGCGCACCAAGGGGGCCACCGCCATCCCCGACTCGTTCATGTAGGTGGACGGGAAGGCGAGGGCCAGGCGCCGCCCGTCCACGCGGACCTCGTCGACCAGCGCCCGCTCCTTGCCCTTGCGCAGGCGGCCGCCATGGCGTCTGGCCAGCAGGAAGACGACGTCGGCCCCTGCGTTGTGACGGGTGCCGGCGTACTCGTCCCCCGGGTTGCCCAGCCCGACGACCAGCAGATCGGCCGGGGTGCCGGTGCGGGGGCCGGCCAGGTGCTAGCCCTCGCCGCCCTCGGGCGCAGCCGGCGCCTCGCCACCCTCCGTGGCCTCGCCCTCGGCCTCGGCCGCCGCCTCGGCTGCCTCGGCCGCCTCGACGTCGGCTTCGGTGAGCAGGTCGCCCTCGCTCACCTGGGGCGGCTGGGCGATGACGATGGCCACGTCGGGATCGACGTCGGTGGCGACACCCTCGGGCAGCGTGAGGTCGCCCACCCGCACGGCGTCGCCGATGGTGAGGCCGCTGACGTCGATGTCGATGGAGTTCGGGATGAGCGCCGGGGTGGCCTGCACGGTGAGGGAGAACACCTGCTGGTCGAGCACGCCGTCGGCACGGTGCACCGCCGCCGCCTCGCCCATCAGTGCGACGGGGACGTCGACCGACATGACCTCGTCACGCCGCACGATCTGGAAGTCGACGTGGGTGACGTTGTGGCGCACGGGGTGACGCTGCAGTTCACGGGCCAGCGTGAGGTGCGAGGCGCCGTCGACCTGGAGGTTGAGCAGGGCGTTGTGACCGGCGTCGGTGCTCAGGGCGGCCCGCAGGGCCCGCTGGTCGACGGCCACGGGCAGCGGGTCGATGCCGTGGCCGTAGACGACGCCGGGGATCTTGCCGGCCGCCCGCAGGCGCCCGGACGAGCGGGAGCCGATGGGACGGCCGCTCTCGACAGGAAGGGTGATCTCGGCCATCGGGGCAGTCTACGACCGCGTGCACCCGGCATGCGCTGGCGCGCGCCGGGGGCTCGCGTGCTTGGTGGGAGGTTGTCCTGCTCCGGTCGAGCCATTTGCGGGGTAGTCACCGCGAATGGCTCTCAAGTTTTCGAGGCCGGTCCCGATGGTTGTCCTGTCACTCTCAGTGGCGGGACGAGGCATGGATCCGTCGGGCTTCACATGGTCGCCTGGCCCGGCGGGGAGTCAGTGGCGAACCCGACGTCCGTCTGCAACACCCGACG
This sequence comes from Acidimicrobiales bacterium, assembly GCA_036262515.1. Lineage (GTDB taxonomy): Bacteria > Actinomycetota > Acidimicrobiia > Acidimicrobiales > JAHFUS01. Next base: position 2,735 of record DATAIT010000090.1, read on the forward strand.
AACGAGAGGTCTGCGCCATGACGACCTGCCCTGATGCCCGGCTCGCCGACGGAGCACACGCCTGGTCCACGACCACCCCGGTTCGGCCGGTCCGCTCGTCGGGATCGGCGGCCTGGCTGCGGGCTCTCGTGCTCGTCGTCGTCGCCAGTTGCGTGGCGGCGTCCGGTGTCGCACTTCGCGCCACCGAGCCGGCGGCACCCTCCGGGCTCGGCACCCGCTGGCTCGACACCGCAGCGGCGGCCAAGGTGGAGCCCGGCATCGATCTGACCAGCGGCAAGAAGACGTCGCTGCTGATCCAGGCCGTGCCCGGCGCCGAGGACGTGGCCCGCCGTGCCGTCGTGGCGTCGCACGGCGTGGTCGGCGACGACCTGCCCATCGTGCACGGCTTCGAGGCCTCGATCAGCGGCATCGGCGCCCACGCCCTGGCCGCCTCGCCCGCCGTGCGCTCGGTCAGCGTGAACCACCGGGTGGGCTTCGAGGAGTTCAGCTACGACGAGACCACGACGGCCTCCAACTTCACCAAGACCACCGAGGCCACCATGGCGTGGGCCGACGGGAAGCTGGGTGAAGGCGTCGGCGTCGCCGTCCTCGACACCGGCGTGTCGTCGATGCGGGACTTCGGCGGGCGCATCGTCTTCGGTCCGGACCTGTCGGGCGAGGGTTCGACAATCGACACGCACGGGCACGGCACCGTCATGGCCGGCGTGGTGGCCGGCAACGGCAACGACTCCGCCGGCCGGACGGGCGGCGCCTTCACCGGCGTGGCGCCCAAGGCGACCCTGGTGTCGGTGAAGGTGGCCGGCCGCAACGGCGTGGTCGACGTCTCCACCATCCTCCAGGCCATGCACTGGGTGTCGGCCTACAAGAACCAGTTCAACATCCGGGTCATGAACCTGTCGTGGGGGAGCGCCTCCCGCCAGGACCCGACGCTCGACCCGCTGAACTACGCCGTGCAGCGGCTCTGGCAGCAGGGCATCGTCGTGGTCGTGGCCGCCGGCAACGCGGGACCGCAGGCCGGCACCATCACCAAGCCGGCCGACGATCCGCTCGTGCTCACGGCGGGCGCCTTCGACGACAAGCAGAACACCGATGCGTCGGACGACTCGATCCCGTCGTGGTCGTCGAGGGGGCCGACCGCGGCCGGCCTCACCAAGCCCGACATCGTCGCCCCGGGCCGGTTCGTCACCGCCACCCGCTCCCTCGGCTCGCAGATCGAGGCCGAGTACCCCAAGGCCCTGATCTCACCGAGCTACATCCGGGGCAGCGGTACCTCCGAGGCCGCCGCCGTGACCTCGGGTCTCGTGGCTCTCCTCCTCAGTGACCAGCCCGGGCTCACTCCCGACCAGGTGAAGTCGGTGCTGACCCGCTCCGGGACGATGATCGCCGGGCAGGATGCCAACCAGCAGGGACGTGGGCGGGTACACCTCAACGTCGCCCGGTCGCTGGCCGCCACCAACCCCGGGCCGGCGAGCTGGCAGGTTGCGACCGCCGGTGGCCTCGGTTCGCTCGAGGCGTCCCGCGGCGGCATGAACGTCGACACCGACTGCGGCCAGGACGGCGTCATCGACACGATCAAGGGCGAGATGGACGTCCGCTGCGAGGCGTGGAACGGCTCGGCCTGGACGGGCTCGGCCTGGACGGGTTCGGCCTGGACCGGGTCGGCGTGGACCGGGTCGGCGTGGACGGGGTCGGCGTGGACGGGGTCGGCGTGGACCAACGCCTCGTGGACCGGCTCGGCGTGGACCGGTGGCACCTGGACGGGGTCGGCGTGGACCGGGTCGGCGTGGACGGGTTCCGCATGGACCGGGTCGGCGTGGACCGGGTCGGCGTGGACAGGTTCCGCGTGGACCGGCTCGGCGTGGACCGGGTCGGCGTGGACGACCGCCGAGTACGACGCCTTCACCAGCTTCGGCTACGACGACGCCGAATCGGAGTTCCTGACCGCCTTCTGGGGCCCGAGGCCGCGGGCCGGCCAGCGGGTGGCCGGTGAGATCGCCGAGGACCATCTCCCCGGCGTCCGCGCCCCCAGGGCCATCTGACGTGAGCGATCACGACGGCGGGAACGGGTCGGTGGTGGCGCAGTCCTCCGGCGCGGCGTCGCCGGCGACGGCCGACCCGGCGTCGACGCAGCCGGCCACCCCGGCTTCGTCGTCCGTGCGGTTCCGGCTGCTCATGTGGCTGGTGATCGGTTCGGGCGCCGTGTCGCTCGTCACGGCGGTCATGTCCGCCTCCGGCGGGCAGGTGCCGCACCTGTGGCGGCTCGGGGTCACCGCCGCGCTGTTCGTGGCCGGCGACCTGTGCCTCGTCCACATCCGCTTCGGGCACAACCACCACTCGTTCACGTGGTCGGAGTCGGCCATGGTGGCCGGGCTCGTGCTCCTTCCCGGCCCGTGGCTTCGCATCGTCGCCCCGCTCAGCGTCGGCCTGGCCCATGGCGTGGCCCGGCGCTCGCCCCTGAAGGTCGCATTCAATGCCATGTCGATCGCGGCCGAGGCGTTCGTGGCCAAGGCCGTGCTCGACATGGTCGTGCCGGCCGGCACCGGGACCGCCAGTCCCCGCCTGTGGGTCGGCCTGGTCGTGGCGGCGGCCACCCAGTTCGTGTGGAACGGGATGACCGTGTCGGCCGCCGTCGCCTTCTCCCAGGGCCTGCGCCTCCGGCAGGTGTACCTCAAGGGCCTGCTCCTGAACACGCTGGTGTGGTGCGGGAACACGAGCGTGGGCGTGCTGCTCGTGGTCATGTCGGGGTCGCCCGCCACGCTGGTGGTGTTCCCGGTGCTGGTGGCCATGCTGCACCTCGCCTACCGGAGCTACCTGCGGGCCATGAACGAGCGGGACACGTGGCACGTGCTCCAGAAGACCTCCCGCGACCTGCTGCGCCCCGACCCCCGGGAGGTGGCGGCGGTGGTGCTGGAGCGGGCGCCCGCGCTGTTCCAGGCCGAGTTCGTGGAGCTCCTGGTCGTCGAGAGCGAGGGGGGCCGACAAGCCTCGCTCTACCGCTGGACCGGGGCCGGCGGCATCGAGGAGACGGGCGGCGATCCGCTCGACCTGGCCGGCGCCTTCTGGCCCCGAGCCCTCAGCGAGCGGGAGACGTTCCAGATCGTCGCCGCCGAGTCGCCCGCCCGCCAGCGGCGTGACCTCGAGACCCACGGGCTCGAGGCGTGCGTCGTCGCCCCGCTGCTCTCGCACCAGGGGTGCCTCGGCATGGTGCGGCTGGGCTTTCGCGGCGTCGTGGTGTTGGGCGAGCGGGAGCTCCAGGTGCTCACGACGTTCGCCAACCACGTCGGCTCGGCCCTGCACAACACCCACCTCATCGAGGAGCTGCGGGCCCAGGCCCTGCGCGATCCGCTGACCGGGCTGCCCAACCGCACCCTGCTGATCGACCGCCTGGCCCACGCCCTGCACCGCCTCCGGCGGCGCCAGGGCGCGGTGGCGGTGCTGTTCTGCGACGTCGACCGGTTCAAGGTGGTCAACGACTCGCTCGGCCACCACGCCGGCGACGAGCTGCTGGTCGCAGTCGCCCACCGCATCGAGAGCGGTCTGCGGGCCGGCGACACCGCCACCCGGTTCGGAGGCGACGAGTTCGTGGTCGTGTGCGAGGACGTGCGCGACGAGGTCCAGGCGGCGGCCGTGGCCGAGCGTCTCGCCGCCAGCCTGGCCGAGCCGTTCCTGCTGCGGGGCGAGGACATCTACGTGACGGCCAGCGTCGGCGTGGCGATGTCGTTCGACCCCGACGAGGACCCCAGGGCGCTCGTGCGCGACGCCGACGCCGCCATGTACGAGGCCAAGGCCCAGGGCCGGGCCCGCTGCGTCGTGTTCGACAACCCGATGCGGGAGCGGGCGGTGGCCCGCCTCGAGGTGGAGAACGACCTGCGCCGGGCCATCGAGCGTGGCGAGCTGCGCGTCCACTACCAGCCCAACATCAAGATCGACGGTCTGCAGATGGTGGGGGCAGAGGCCCTCGTGCGCTGGGAGCGGCCGGGGCGTGGCCTGGTGCCGCCGTCGGACTTCATCGGCATGGCCGAGGAGACCGGCCTCATCGTCCCCCTCGGTCGCTTCGTGCTCGACGAGGCGTGCCGCCAGGTGGCCGAGTGGATGAAGGACGGACTGGTCGATGAGTCCTTCGTCATCTCCGTCAACCTGTCGCCGCACCAGCTGTGCTCCACCAATGTGCTCGACCACGTGCACGGCGCGATCACGGCGTCGGGGATCAACCCGTCGCAGCTGTGCGTGGAGGTCACCGAGACGGCCCTGGTCGACGACAGCAGAGGTGCCACCGAGACCATCCGGCGCATCCACGGGCTCGGGGTGCGCATCGCCATCGACGACTTCGGCACCGGCTACTCGGCTCTCAGCTACCTGCACCTCCTCCCGGTCGAGATCCTGAAGATCGACCGGTCCTTCGTGGGCCGCCTGGGCCCCGATCCCCGAGACCGGGCCGTCATCACCGGCCTGGTCGACCTGGCCCACGCGCTCGGCCTCACCGTCGTGGCCGAGGGTGTGGAGACGGCCGACCAGCTGGCCGACCTGTCGGCCATGAGCTGCGACGTGGCGCAGGGCTACTACTTCGCAAAGCCCCAGGCGCCGCAGGCCATGCGTGCGGTGCTCCGCTCGGCCGCCCAGCGGGCGTCGGTCCGGGTGCGGCGGCCCGGGCCGGCGGCACCCCTTGCGGCGGTTGGGGCGGTTGGGGCGGCGGCGGGGGTTGGGGCGGCGGCGGTGGATGGGGTTGCGGCGGTGGCGCCGGTGGTTGGGGCGGTCGACGTGGTCGCTGATCCGGCGTTGGTCGAACCGGAGCCGCGCGCCTGACGCACCCCTGGTGTGGGTCTCGCGCCGGTGCAATCAAACCGCGACGCCGCCGTGTAGGTGATCTCGGTGGTGGCCGCCGGCCGGGCAGGTCGGTCGCCGGCGGTACGAACGCACCGCTGAGGCGCAGGTCGAGCGGCGAAAGCCGGAGGACGCTAGTTTCTCCCGTCGCGTGCGTCGGATTGCCGAGTGCCGTGGCTGGACGAACCGCCCCCGACGGCGGCTGGCGAGCACCGCCGTCGGGCGACCGCGAGCCGACGCGGCTGACGTGCACCGCAGGCGTGGGGCAGGCGCTTCCCTGCTGTGGCTCATCGCCATCCCCCTGGCCATGACCGCCGTCGCGGCGCCGGCGGTGGGCCAGAGTGGCACAGGTCGCGGCGAGGAGGGCGGCGAGCCGGCCGCCGGCGAGGCCGACGGCTCGTTCCTGTACCTGCGCGACTGCGGCGTCTGTCACGGTGAACAGGGGCAGGGCACGCCCCGAGGTGACAATCTCGATGACATCGGCCCGGCTGAAGTCGACTACGCCTTGTCCAGCGGTCGCATGCCGGTCGACGAGCCCGGCGCCGAGCGCCGCCGCCGTGAGCCGAAGTACTCGGTCGCCGAGCGCAGGGCGATCGTCGATCACATGCGCTCGTTCATCGCCGGCCAGCCGGACATCCCGCAGGTCCATCCCGAGCAGGGCGACGTCGCGCAAGGTGCCAAGCTGTACTTCGCGCAGTGCGCGGCATGCCACCAGTGGGCCGGCGAGGGCGGTGCACTCCTCGGGGACATCGAGTCGCCTGCGCTCGGTCGGGTGACGCCGTTGCAGGTTGGCGAGGTGATCCGGGCGGGACCGCTCAACATGCCCGCGTTCGTGCTGAGCGACGAGGAGGTGAACTCGATCGCCGCCTACGTCGAACGCCTGAAACGACCACAGGACCGTGGCGGAAGCGGCCTGGCACACTTCGGCCCTCTGCCCGAAGGAGCCGCCGCGTGGGTCTTCGGGCTGGGTGTGGTCCTGCTCTTCTGCCGCTGGATCGGGACGAGGGAATGACCACGGAGGCCACCCGAGGCGTGCCGGACGCCCCGTCACCATCGGAAGACGTCGCGGAGGTCGCCGACCGGGAGCGGCGGACCGAGCGGCGGGTCGCAACCGCCTTCGTGGTGACCGCCGTGGCCGCCACCGTCCTCGCGTTCGTCTACTGGACGGGCGGAGATCCCCAGTGGGAGGGCGTCCTCCTCGCCGTCGCCCTCGGCGGCCTCGGCGTCGGCTTCGTCGCCGCCGCCAAGGGTCTCCTGCCCGGCGCCGACGTGGAGCAGGAACGCGAGCCGCTGGGCGGGGAGGACGAGGTTCAGGAAGCCATCGAGGAGGACATCGAGGAGCGGGCCGCGCCTCTAGGCCGCCGGAAGCTCCTCACCCGGTCACTCGGTCTGGGCGGGCTGGCGTTGCTCGGCGCCTTCAGCTTCCCGATCCGCTCGCTCGGGCCGGGCCCGGGGAACAAGCTGTCCCGCACCCCGTGGCGCAAGGGCGCCAAGGTGGTGGACGACCACGGGCGACCGATCAGTGCCGACGACGTGCCGATCGACGCGCTTATCACCGTGTTCCCCGAGGGGCACACCGACGCCGCCGACGCCCAGGCGGTGCTCGTGCGGGTCGGACCCGACGATGTCCGGCCGGCGGTGGGCCGCGAATCCTGGTCCCCGGAGGGGTTCCTGGCGTTCTCCAAGATCTGCACCCATGCCGGTTGTCCCGTCGGGCTGTACCAAGCGGCGACCCGCCAGCTGTTGTGCCCGTGCCACCAGTCGGCCTTCGACGTGTTGAAGGGCGCCGAGCCGGTGTTCGGCCCCGCCGCCCGGCCGCTCCCACAGCTTCCCCTCGAGATCGGGTCCGACGGCGTGCTCCGTGCCACCGGGGACTTCTCCGAGCCGGTCGGCCCGACCTACTGGAACATCCACCGATGAGCACGGGGCGCCGCCGGCGGGTCCTCGGGTCCGCCGCTGCCGCCCTGGCCCTTCTCGCCGCCGCCTGCAGCCACAACGCCCCGAACGCCCTCGCCCCCAAGGGCCCGGGTGCCGAGCGCATCGCCGGTGTGTGGTGGCTGATGTTCGGCCTGGCCACGGCCGTCTACGTCGTGGTCGCCGGCCTCATCATCGCCGCCGCCATGCGGGGCCGGCGCCTCCCCGAGGGCGAGGAACGCCCTTCGCGCATCAAGGACTCCGGGTTCATCTGGTTCGGTGGAGTGGTGGCTCCGGCTGTCATCCTCGGCGGGCTGGCGGTGGTTACGGTGACCACCACCAACGATCTCCGCCGGGTCGAGGCGGGGGCGCTGCGGATCGAGGTCACCGGCTACCGGTGGTGGTGGGACGTCCGGTACCCCGACGACGGCGTGGTGACGGCCAACGAGATCCACATCCCGGTCGGGCAGCCGGTCGAGATCGGCCTCGAGTCGGCCGACGTCATCCACAGCTTCTGGGTGCCGGAGCTGGCAGGCAAGGTGGACCAGATCCCGGGCCAGCGCAACGTGATCAGGCTCCGTGCCGACGAGCCCGGCACGTACCGCGGGTTCTGCGCCGAGTTCTGCGGTCTCCAGCACGCCAAGATGCAGTTCCTCGTCATCGCCGACCCACCCGACGAGTTCGCCCGGTGGATCACCCGCCGCCAGCGCCCGGTGGGCGGGCCGAGCAGCGAGCAAGCCGCGCTCGGCCAGGTGGTGTTCAACCGGTCGACGTGCGGCGCGTGCCACGCCGTGCGGGGCACCGACGCCCGCGGGACGACCGGACCGGATCTGTCCGACCTCGGCAGCCGCACCACCATCGGTGCCGTGTCCATCGACAACGACGCCGAGAACCTGGCCGAGTGGATCCGCAACCCGCACGAGTCCAAACCCGGGAACCTCATGCCGCCGACCTACCTGCCGCCGGAGGAGCTGGCGGCACTGGTCGCCTACCTGGAAGGGCTCGAATAGATGACGCTGGTCGAGGAACGCCCCGAGGCCCACGAGGAGGCCGTCGAGACCATCTGGCAGGACGCACCGGGCCTGGCCGGCTTCTTCTCGAGCGTCGACCACAAGCGCATCGGGATGCGGTACATCTACACCGCCTTCGTGTTCTTCTTCATCGCCGGCGTGCAGGCGCTGGTGATGCGGGCCCAGCTCTCCACGCCCGACGCCGACGTGGTCAGCCCGCAGGTCTACAACCAGCTGTTCACGATGCACGGCGTGATGATGATCTTCCTGTTCAACACGCCAGTGCTGGCGGGGTTCGGCAACTACATCGTCCCCCTCCAGCTCGGTACGCGCGACATGGCGTTCCCGCGTCTCAACGCGTTCAGCTACTGGATCTTCGTCCTCTCCGGGCTGTTCATGATCTCGAGCCTGGCCATCGGCAAGCAGCCCGACGGCGGCTGGTTCGCCTACGTGCCGCTCACCAGCAAGGAGTACTCGCCCGGCGTCAACATGGACTTCTGGGGCCTCGGGGTGGCCTTCGCCGGCATCTCCACGACGGTGGGCGCGGTGAACTTCATCGTCACCACCTTCAAGATGCGAGCGCCCGGGATGACGGTGAACCGGCTGCCCATGTTCGTGTGGTCGATCCTCTCCATGGCGTTCATGGTCATCTTCGCCGTCCCCGCGGTCACCGTCGCCTCGCTGATGCTGGAGGCCGATCGGCTCTTCGGCACCGCCTTCTTCAACCCGGCCGAGGGCGGGAGCCCCCTGCTCTACCAGCACCTGTTCTGGTTCTGGGGGCACCCCGAGGTGTACATCCTGTTCGTCCCGGCCACCGGGATGATCTCGATGATCATCCCGGTCTTCGCCCGCCGGCGCCTGGCCGGGTACACCTGGGCGGCCGCCTCGCTGATCGGCATCGGGTTCATCAGCTTCGGTGTGTGGGTGCACCACATGTTCGCCACCGGCCTACCGGCCCTCGCCATGTCGCTGTTCTCGGCCGCCAGCCTCATCATCGCCATTCCGAGCGGTGTGCTGTTCTTCTGCTGGATCGCCACCATGTGGCGCGGTCGCGTGCAATGGGCGACGCCCATGCTGTTCGCCCTCGGGTTCATGCTGATCTTCCTGCTCGGGGGCATCACCGGCGTGATGGTCGCCGTGCTGCCGTTTGACTGGCAGGTGCACGACAGCTACTTCGTCGTCGCCCACTTCCACTACGTGCTCAACGGCGCGGTGGTGTTCCCGATCTTCGGGGCGCTGTACTTCTGGCTGCCCAAGATGACCGGGCGGATGCTCGACGAGCGCTTGGGGAAGGCCAGTTTCTGGACCATGTTCGTCGGCTTCAACCTGGCCTTCTTCCCAATGCACATCCTGGGGTTCCTCGGGATGCCGCGGCGGATGTACACCTACCCGGCGGGCCTCGGCTGGGAAGCGCTCAACGTCGTCATCTCGATCGGCAGCGCCATGTTCGGCCTGGGCACGCTGCTCACGGTTGCCGCCTTCGTGCGAGGGCGGCGGCGAGGCGCTCCCGCTGGGGCCAACCCGTGGAACGCCGACAGCCTCGAGTGGGCCACTGCGACGTCGCCACCGCCGCACTACAACTTCGAGGCCATCCCGGTCGTGGCCGGTCGTCACCCGCTGTGGGAGGAGGAGGCGGTGTGCGACGCCACTTCGGGCGACGACGACGCGACCCGGGCCTACGGGCCGCCCGGCGCAGTGGCGCGTGAGACGCCGGTGAGCACCGGTCTCGATGCCCTGCCGGAGGAGACCATGACCATCCCGGGGGAGACCTACGTCCCCTTCTTCCTGGCCCTCGGCCTCGGCGTCTTCTTCGTCGGCCTCCTGGTCGAGACGACGCTCGTGGTCGTGGTCGGCCTGGTGGTGGCGGCGGCCGGACTGGTCACGTGGGGATGGCGCACGGAGGCCGACCTGCGATGACGCTGGCCACGGCCGAAGCCGTTACCGAGCCGACCCGCTCTCCGGAGACCGGCGGGCGCAGCATCGCCCGGTGGGGCATGGCCGTGCTCATCGCCACCGAGGCGATGATCTTCGCCACGCTGCTGTCCTCGTACATCTTCGTGCGGGCCGCCTCCAAGGAGTGGCCGCTGGGCCACATCGAGCCGCCCAAGCTCGGGTTGATCTGGTTCTTCACCGCCGTCCTACTCGGGAGCAGCGGCCCCATGTTCTTCGCCGAGCACGGCATCAAGAAGGGCAACCAGACCCGGCTGCGCCTCGGCTTGGCCCTCGTGTTCCTGATGGGCGCCAGCTTCCTCGGCTTCCTGGCCTACGAGTACCACGAGCTCGACTTCGGCATACGCGACAACGCCTACGGGACGCTCTTCTACACGATCACGGGACTCCACGCAGCCCACGTCATCGGCGGGCTGCTCATGATCGGGATGCTCCAGATCAAGGCATGGATGGGGAAGTTCACCGCCGAGCGGCACGAGACCGTCGCGGTGATCGGGATGTACTGGCACTTCGTCGACGTGGTGTGGATCTTCGTGTTCGCCACCCTCTACCTGTCGGCGCAGTTCGGATGAACGTCAAGGCCCTGTCCCGGCTGAGCCCCGCCGTCCGACCAGGCGGACTGATGCTCTGGGTGGCGGTCGTCACGGGTGTCGCCGCCTGGGCGGCGCACATCCTGCTGCTGTCTGCCCTCGCCCGATGGACGTGCAACGAGGACGGCTCGCGGTGGGTGCTCGACGTCCTCACCCTGGTCACCGCAGTGGCGACCGTGGCCGCCATATGGCTGTGTCTCGGCATCGTCCGGGGCGCCGAGGCCGACGAGGCGGAGGGCACGCCCGCCGCCCGCACGCGCTTCCTCGGGGTGTTCGGGCTCATGATCGGGGCCGTCAACCTGGCGCTCATCCTGCTCGAGGGCAGCTACGCCTGGTTCATCAGTCCCTGTGCCTGAGGTGCTCGGCCCTGTCGTCGCCGTCACCGCGGCTGCCTGGACCTACGCCGTGGGCATGGGCAGGCGGTCGGCGGCCGGACGACCGGCTCCGGCCGCGGAGGTGACGGTCTACGGCACCGGGCTGTTGACGCTGCTCGTGGTGCTTCTTCCGCCGTTCGAGGAGCTGGCCGAGCGGCGCCTCTGGGCCCACATGGTCCAGCACGTCACCATCGTGGCCGTGGCCGCTCCCCTACTCGTGCTCGGCAACACGTCGGGCGTCCTGACTGCCGGACTGCCGCGGTCGTGGCGGGCACGGGGGCCGGTGGCCGTGCAACCGTCACGGTTCGAAGACCCCGCCCGCGCCACGGTGCTGGCCGCCGTGGCCCTCGTCGGCCACACCGGCGCCCTCTGGGCCTGGCACCTTCCCTCCCTCTACGAGCCGGCGCTGCGGTCGGCGCCCGTCCATGCGCTGGAGCACGCCAGTCTCTTCGTGACTGCGCTCTTCTTCTGGCTGGTGGTGGCCGGGTCGCGCCGGCGGGCGGGGTCCGGAGCGGCCGTCCTGGTGACCTTCGTCGCCGCGCTCCAAGGCAGTGCGCTCGGCGCGCTGATGACCCTCGCCGGGTCTTCGTGGTACCCGACGTACGCCAAGGCGGCGACCGGCGGCGGCCTCACTCCACTGGAGGACCAACAGGTGGCGGGCGTCGTGATGTGGGGACCCTGCGGCGCGATCTACACCCTCGCCGGCGTCCTGCTCCTGGCCGCATGGATCCGCCGGTCAGAACGGGAAGGGCGGCCGGCAGTCTCCTCGGTGGGTTGGGAGCGGAGCCGCTAAAGACGCTATTCCCGGCACGGTCGAGCCCGCTCAGGCGACCGGGGTGCGGTCCGCACCTGCTAGGGGCGCGCCACCATCGCCGTCCCCCAGAAGCAGGCGGCGTGCCTCCTCCTTCTCGTGCTCCAGGCGATGCTCACCGGCCAGGTCATTGCACAGCTTGTACGACAGCAGGGCGATGCCGGCCGGCAGGGCGACCAGCAGGCCCCGCAGTGCCCACACCACGGTGGCGATGTCGAGGTTGAACTTCTGGGCGATGATGTCCTGCCCGCCCGCCAGGGTGAGGACGAAGTAGAAGCTGAGGACGGCGGCTCCGATGGCGGTGCGCACCGGCCGGTCCCGTGCCCGGTCGAGCAGGTGGTGGGTCTGGCGGTCGCCGGTGCATCGGGCCTCGAGAAACGGCCAGGCGTACAGCAGTCCGAAGGTCAGGCCGGGCACGACGGCGCCCGGGAAGAAGGCATTCGGGATGGTGATACCGAACACCCGAGGCTCCCAGGCCGGGAACAACCGGAGCGCGCCTTCGAGCCAGCCCACGTACCAGTCCGGCTGTGCCGCCGTCGTGACCGTCTCCGGGTGGAACGGGCCGTACAGCCACACCGGGTTGATCTGCGCCAGCCCGGCCAGGGCGGCCAGCACGGCGGACACGAGGAAGAACAGACCGATGCTCTTCGCCGTGTAGTTGGGCCACAGGTACGAGCCCCGCACGTTTCCCTCGCGCCGGCCGGGAGCGGAGAACTGCGTGTGCTTCTGCCGCCACACGATGGCGAGGTGGGCGCCGAGCAGCCCGAAGATGAGCGCCGGGATCAACAGGATGTGCATGACGTACAGCCGCGAGATGATCGACTCGGCCGGAAACTCGCCACCGAACAACAGGAAGGCCATCCACGGACCGACCAGCGGGATGCCGAGCACTACGGCGTACATGATGTGGAGCCCGGTGCCGGAAAGCAGGTCGTCGGGAAGCGAGTAGCCGGTGAACCCGTTGGCCACGGCCAGCACGAGCAGCGTGACACCGATCATCCAGTTGATCTCCCGAGGCCGCCGGAAGCCGCCGCTGAAGAAGACCCGGCACAGGTGGGCCACGATCGCCGCCACGAACACGAGCGCGGCCCAATGATGGATCTGGCGCATGACGAGTCCCGCACGCACGTCCCAGCTGAGCTGCACGACCGAGCGGTATGCGGCGGTCATCTCCACACCCCGGAGGGACTCGTAGCTGCCGTGGTAGACCACCTTCTCGGTGCTCGCGTCGAAGAAGAACGTGAGGAACACACCGGTGAGGACGAGGACCACCAAGCAGTACATGGCGATCTCGCCCAGCAGGAACGACCAGTGGTCCGGAAAGACCTTGTTGAGCGCGCTCCGCGTGAACTTCGTGGTGCCGAGGCGGTCGTCGAGCCACCGCCCCAGGCGCTTCGAAACGGGCGGTCTCGGGCGTGACCCGTTGCCGTCGCCCACGGCGACACCGGTTCCGGTGGGAACGTCGCGAGTACCCGTCGTCGGGTCACCCATGCGTCGGACATTCTTGCGTATTCACAAGAGCCGCGCTCGGCGGGGGCTCACGGGCCTTTCGCGTGGCCGAGACGGCAGGTTTACGAACACATGTCGGCCACGGCCCACTGTTACGGGCCGCTGTCTCAACGCGACGCGCCGCCATTGAGTTGGAGCGAAGCCAGGCCTAGGAATCGGATCCTTCCGCCGTGTGCACTCGTGCGGCGATAGTGCTCTTGCGGCAGGCCAGTGCCGGACGCCACGGGCGCACTGGTGCCGTCCACAAAGCGCCCAGCATTCACCTTGGCAGCTGGCGGAGCAACGGCAGTTGTCACCTCACAATGCCCGTCCTTCGGATCTGGACCGCTCCCGGGAGGCGTTGTTAGTCGCCACGAGGAGTCGGAGCGCGCTCCGTCGCGAGTAGGAGCCGGTTCGCCGGGCCATCCAGGGTCTGCGAAAACGAGCCGGCTCGCCTTCGAGATCGTCCTCTTGGCGGGTAGCCGCTCAACGTCGGCCAGAAATTCTGGAGAACGAGCGAGCGATCCCTCGCCTTCGGGGCTTCAGAAGATTGGGCCGCCAGTTCGAACGCCTGTGCAACCGGTCGTCCCGGTGCCCACTAAATTTGCCCGCCGATGCCCTCGCGGCCTATCCGCGGCCTGAGCCGCTTCAACGTGGGCACTGTCTTCGGCGAGGATGTGGTCCGACCAGCAGTTTCGCAACCCAAGCCCCCGTAGCTCAGAGGATAGAGCGTCGGTTTCCTAAACCGTGCGTCGCAGGTTCGAGTCCTGCCGGGGGCGCTACACCGTCGAG
>DATAIT010000091.1 GCA_036262515.1 Acidimicrobiales bacterium
AAGCTCCTTCCCGGCTTCGAGGAGGAGACCAGGGCCGAGGGCGACGAGATCCGGGCCCTGGGCGGCCTCTACGTCCTGGGCAGCGAGCGGCACGAGAGCCGCCGCATCGACAACCAGCTGCGGGGCCGCTCCGGGCGCCAGGGCGACCCGGGCGAGAGCCGCTTCTTCCTGTCTCTCGAGGACGAGCTGATGCGCCTCTTCGCCACCGGCGCCATGAGCTGGGTGATGGGCAAGGCCCTTCCTGACGACGTGCCCATCGAGGCCAAGATGGTCACCAAGGCCATCGAGCGGGCCCAGAACACCGTCGAGCAGCGCAACGCCGAGATCCGCAAGGACGTCCTCAAGTACGACGAGGTCATGAACGAGCAGCGCAAGGTGATCTACGCCCGGCGCATGCAGATCCTCGACGGCGAGGACCTCCGGGAGCGCACCTTCGAGATCATGGAGAGCGCGGTGGCCGGTCTGGTGGCCGGCTACCTGCCGTCGGAGTACCAGGAGGAGTGGGACGTCGACGGCCTGCTCACCGAGGTGAAGCTGTACTACCCCACCAAGTTCGCGGCGGAGGAGCTGGCCGAGGCGGCCACCACCGAGCAGGTGGAGGAGAGCCTGGTGGCCGAGGCCGAGGCGTACTACGAGCAGCGCGAGCGCGACATGCCCGGCGGGGCCGACACCATGCGCGAGCTGGAGCGCACGATCATGCTGCAGATCATCGACCAGAAGTGGCGGGAGCACCTGGCCGAGATGGACTACCTGCGGGACGGCATCAACCTGCGGGCCATGGGCCAGCAGGACCCGCTGGTGGCGTGGCAGAAGGAGGGCTACGACATGTTCGGCCAGATGGTGGCCGGTATCGACGACGACTACGTCCGCTACGTGATGCACGTGGAGGTGCTGGTCGACCGGCCGGCCGAGCCCGAGCTGGCACGGGCCAACTACGTCGCCCCCAGCGACCCGGTGCAGGACCTCTCGTCGGGCCCGGCTGCGGCCGCCGCCGCGGCCCAGGCCGACCACACCCACACCGCGGTGGCGGCCGAGGAGGTGACCCACGTTCCCGTCGTGAAGGCGGAGCACGAGAAGGTCGGCCGGAACCAGCCGTGCTGGTGCGGGAGCGGCAAGAAGTTCAAGCTCTGCCACGGCAAGGGCTAACCCCGGCGTGCGGGACTTCAGCGACGACCTGAGCGCGCTCGCCAAGAGGCTCGGCGAGGCCGAGCGCTATCTCGACGTCGACGGGAAGCGCAAGCGGCTGGCCGAGCTGGAGGTCGTCCTGGCCCGCCCCGACCTGTGGGACGACGCCGACGCGGCCCGCACGGTGACCACCGAGTTCGGCCGGGTCAGCGACGACGTCAAGCTGCTCGACGGGCTCCGGGCCCGGCTCGACGATGCCGAGACCCTCTACCAGCTGGCGGTGGAGGAGGCCGACGACAGCGTGGAGGCGGAGGTCACCGCCGTCGTCGACGACCTCGAGCGCCGGCTCCAGGACCTCGACCTGCGCTCGCTGTTCACCGGGGAGCACGACGAGGGCGACGCCGTGTGCGAGATCCACGCGGGCGAGGGCGGCACCGACGCCCAGGACTGGGCCGAGATGATGGTCCGCATGTACCTGCGCTGGGCCGAGCGCCGGGGCTTCGAGGTGGAGGTCGACGAGGAGACGCCCGGCCAGGAGGCCGGCATCCTCTCCGCCACGTTCATCGTCCGCGGCCGCTACGCGTACGGCCTGCTGTCGGGGGAGCGGGGCGTGCACCGCCTGTACCGGATCTCCCCGTTCGACGCCCAGGCCCGGCGCCAGACCTCCTACGCCGCCCTGGAGCTCACCCCCTTCCTCGACGACGTCTCCGACGAGGTGGAGATCGACGAGAAGGAGCTGCGGGTCGACACCTACCGTTCCTCGGGCGCCGGCGGCCAGCACGTCAACGTCACCGACTCGGCCGTGCGCCTCACCCACCTGCCGACGGGCATCGTGGTGTCGTGCCAGAACGAGCGCAGCCAGTTCCAGAACAAGGCCAAGGCCATGCAGATCCTGGCTGCCAAGCTGGCCGAGCGCCAGCGCGAGGAGCGCCGGGCCAAGCTCGACGCCCTCTCCGGGCCGCAGAGCCAGGTCTCGCGGGCCGGCAGCTTCATCCGCGGCTACGTGCTGGCGCCGTACCAGAAGGTGAAGGACGAGCGCACCGAGATGGAGACGGGCAACGTCCAGGCCGTGCTCGACGGCGATCTCGACCAGTTCATGGAGGCATACCTACGCTGGAGACGGGCCCAGAGCTAGCCTGAGGCCACGGCGCGGGGCTTCCTCGGGAGCTGCTGCCCGACCCTCCCATGATCAAGCTCGAGAACGTCACCAAGGCCTACAAGGGCTCCACGGTCGCTTTGCGAGACTGCTCGGTGGAGCTGCAGAAGGGCGAGTTCGCCTTCCTGGTCGGCCCCTCCGGCTCGGGCAAGTCGACCTTCCTGCGCCTGCTCACCAAGGAGGAGGAGCCGGACGGCGGGCGCATCTGGGTGGCAGGGAAGGACATCGGCCAGCTCAGCCACTGGAAGGTCCCGTACCTGCGCCGCAACATCGGCTGCATCTTCCAGGACTTCAAGCTGCTCCCCAACAAGACGGTCTACGAGAACGTCGCCTTCGCCCTGGAGGTGATCGGCCGGCCGCGCCACGTGGTGGCGTCGCAGGTGCCGCAGATCCTCGACCTGGTGGGGCTGTCGAAGAAGACCAACAACAAGCCGACGGAGCTCTCCGGTGGTGAGCAGCAGCGGGTGTCGATCGCCCGTGCCTTCGTGAACCGGCCGCTCATCCTGCTGGCCGACGAGCCCACCGGCAACCTCGACCCCAACACCACCATGGGCATCATGCGCCTGCTCGACCGGATCAACCGCACCGGTACGACGGTCGTCATGGCCACCCACGACCAGGGCATCGTGGACTCGATGCGCCGCCGGGTCATCGAGCTCGACCGGGGCACGGTCGTGCGCGACCAGGCGCGCGGGGTCTACGGCTACGGCACATGAGCGCCCGGTCGCGGGCGGCGCGTGTGGTGCGCACCTCCGTCCACCCGCGCCCCGACCCCGACGTGCCCCAGGAGGCTTGCTGACACATGGCGTTGAGCGTCGACTACGTGGTGCGGGAGACCGCGAGCAACCTTCGCCGCAACTTGCTCATGACGGCGGCCGCCGTGCTCACGGTGGCGGTCTCCCTGTCCCTCGTGGGTGGCGCGCTGCTGCTCAAGCAGGGCGTCTCCAAGGCCAGCCTGCAGTGGCGCGGCGGCGTCGAGCTGTCCGTGTTCATGCTTCCCGACGCCACCCCGGAGCAGAACGAGGCGGTCGAGCGCGAGCTGTCGCAGATGCCGGAGGTGAAGAAGTTCTCCTTCGTGGACCAGCAGGAGGCGTTCGGCGAGTTCAAGGAGATGTTCGCCAACTCCCCCGACCTGGTCGAGAGCGTCGAGCCCAAGGACCTCCCGCCGTCGTACCGGGTGGTGCCGAAGCGGGCCGAGTTCGTCGACGTGGTCGGCAGCCGCTTCAAGAACCGGCCCGGCGTAAAGGAGGTCGTGTTCGCCCGTGAGGTCGTGGAGACGCTGCTGAAGGTGACCCGGGCCCTCCAGATCGGCATCGTGACCGTGGCCGGCGTCCTGCTCCTCTCGGCCGTGCTCCTCATCCTCAACACCATCCAGATGGCCATCTTCGCCCGCCGCCGGGAGGTGGCGGTGATGAAGCTGGTGGGCGCCACCAACTGGTTCATCCGGGTCCCGTTCATGCTCGAGGGCATGGTGCAGGGCATCGTCGGGGCCACCGCCGCCTTCGCCGTGGTCGCCATCGTCCGCAACCTGCTGGTCGGCGCGGTGGGCTCGAACGTCCTCGGGAACCAGATGCTCCCGCCCGCCGGCGACGTGGTCGGGACCGGCCTGTTCGTCCTCTTCGCCGGAGCCGCCATCGGGGCCCTCGGCTCCGCCTTCGCCGTCCGCCGCTTCCTCGACGTGTAGCGAGCGGGGGGCGCAAACCCCCCGCAAAGGGCGCTTCGCCTCAAGGTGGGGGACCGCCGGTCGAGAACTACAACCGTGACTCGGCGCGCCCGCACCATCGCCCTGTGCGGCGCCCTGCTCCTCGGCGGGCTCGGACTGGCCCCGGCCGGGGCCGAGTCCCGCGCCGTCGCCCCTCCTGCCGGCGCCAAGACCACCGTGCGGGGGGCCGGCACGCGGACCGACCAGCTCGAGCGCCAGGCAGACATCAACGAGGAATTGCAGTCGCTGCGCGCACAGGTCTCCGAGGCCTCGGAGCAGGAGGCCGGTCTGCTCGACCGCCTCGACGACGTGCAGCGCAGCAAGCGCACGCTCGACGCCCGGTTGGCCGAGGTGGACCGCCAGGCGGCGGCCGTGGAGACCGAGGCGCGCGCCGCCGAGGCGGCCCTGGACGCGGTCCAGTCCGAGTTCGTGCGGGCCCAGACGCAGCTGGCCCTCGAGAACGAGGCGCTGGCCGGCGAGCGCCGCAAGCTGCGCGACCGGGCCGTGGCCGCCTACATCGCCAACCCCACGTCGAACGCGGCCGAGCTGTTCCTGCGCGCCAACGACATGCGCCAGGTCGCGGCCACCGCCGGCTACCTCCAGGCGGTGGTGGAGATCCAGACGAAGGCGGTCGAGCGGTACACGGCCCGTCGCGACGCGACCGACGCACTCCGGCGGTCCGTGGAGGTCCAGAAGGACGCGGCCATGCGCCAGCGCGACATCGTGGTCAACCGGCTCTCCGATCTCGAGGCGATCGTCGCCGAGCAGCAGCGGGTCCGCAGCGACCTGGCCGCCGAGGCGGCGCGCCACACCGCGCTGCTCGAGGAGGTGCGCGAGCGCAAGGCCGACTTCGAAGCGGAGATCGACTCGCTCAGGGCGGAGTCCAACACGGTCAGCGCGCTGCTGAAGGGCCTCCAGATCGGCACGGTGGGCGCAGTCGCGCCCCGGGCCGGCGTGTTCGGGTCACCCATCCCGGGGGCGCTGGTCACGTCCACCTTCGGCCCCCGCGTCCACCCGATCTTCGGCAACGTGCGGATGCACGACGGCGTGGACTTCGGCGCGCAGGCGGGCACACCGATCCGTGCCGTCGCCGCCGGCACCGTCGTGTCAGCCGGCGTCCGGGGTGGCTACGGCAACGCCACGATCATCGACCACGGCGCTGGAGTGGCCACGCTGTACGCCCACCAGAGCGAGATGTTCGTCACCCCGGGGGCGTCGGTCGCCGCCGGCCAAGTGATCGGCGCCGTCGGTTCCACCGGATTCTCGACGGGACCGCACCTCCATTTCGAGGTGCGCCTGGCGGGTGTCCCGGTGGACCCGCTGCTGTACCTCCTGCACTGAACGAACCGCCGGAATCGTCTGCCTCCGCCGCCACGGCGGACGGCCCGCCAGGTTTGCCGGCTCGGGGAATCGGGCACGTCCTGGGCATCCCGGCACGGCCGGAGATTCGTCTCAGACCTTACAGGAGGTCGTTTTCCATGGGTATCGGCGTCAGCGTTTTCCTCATCGCAGTCGGGGCCATCCTGGCCTTCGCCATCGACGTGACCACGCAAGGCGTGAACCTGGACACCGTCGGGGTGATCCTGATGATCGTTGGCGGCATCGGGCTTCTCGCATCCATGCTCTTCTGGAGCAGCATGAGCCCCTACAACCGGGGCGGCCGCGACGAGGTCATCGTCAGGGACCGCGAGGTCGTCTGACCGCTCCACCAGACGTCAAAGCACGCCAAAAAGGGCCGCCTATGGGCGGCCTTTTTTGTGCTCGCACCGGCGGTTCCGGAGAACGGTCATGACCGTTTGTCACCGCCGCGCTGGGTAGGCGGTGCGCATGGCCGATATGGAAAAGCTGACCAGTGCAGACCTCGAGGCCCAGGTCGGCGAGCCGCTGCCCGACCGCGAGGCGATGTCCGCCGTGCACGTTGGGATCGGGAACGGCATCGACAACTTCGCCATGCCGATCAACGAGGCGATTGCCATCAACAACGACTCGACCAGCTCGTACGCCATCGCCGATGCCGACCAGATCGTGATCATCGACCAGACCGACGTGACCTGAGAAGGAGACCGCTGTGACCACCGAATGAACCAAGCTCTCCCTGGAGGAGATGGACGCCCAGGACGGGGCCGCGCTGCCCGACAAGGAGGCGATGTCCCTTCTCGACCTGAACGCCGACCTCGACCTCGCCCTCGACATCGCGGCGCCGATCGACGCCGCGGTCGCGGCCAACGCCAACGTCGCGGCGCCGATCGACGCGTCGGTCAGTGCGAACGTCTTGTCGGTCGACTCCGTGGCGGGCGCATCCGCCGGTCAGGACTCGATCATCATGCAATCGCTGGACGGCGAGGCGACCGCCACCGCCATTCAGGACGCAGCGATCGACCAGTCAGGAGCAGGCGCATGAGCGAGGGACTGAGCAAGGCGGAACTGGACGCGCAGGACGCAGCGGACCTCCCCGACAAGGAGGCCATGTCGATCCTCGACCCGGTGCTCGACCAGTCGTTGTTGAACCTGAACGTCGACCTCGCGCTCGATGCTGACGTAGCGGCGCCGATCGACGCAGCAGTCGCGGCCAACGCCAATGTCGCCGCCCCGATCGACGCGTCGGTGGCCGCCAACGTGGGGTCCGTTGGCTCGACGGCGTTGGCCTCGGCCGACCAGGACTCGATCATCGTGCAGAACCTCGAGGGCGTGGCCAGCGCCACCGCCGAGCAGGGCGTGACGATGGACCAAGGCGCCTAGATCCGGCCCAGCTGTACGAGACCGAGCTCACAAACCGATGGAACGAGACGGTGCGGGGGTGGCCACCATGGCCGCCCCCGCCGGCGGCAGTCCCCCTGCATTGGCCGATGGCGTGCAGCTGTTGGGCCCCATGGAGTCGTCCGGGTTCAAGGAGCCCCCCTGCCTCGCTCGCCGGGCCGACGGCCAGACGATCCAGCTCACCGAGCTCCTCTACCACGTGCTCGAGCGGCTCACCAAGCCCCTCGTGGTCCGCAAGCCGACGGGCTGAGTGAGTGGCTATGGGCTCTCGATGAAGATGCACTCCCCGGGGCAGTCCTCGGCCGCGTGCACGACGTCGCGCTCGCGTCCGGAGGGCACCGTGGCCAGGCCGTCGGACATCCCGGGGTCGTTGTGCACCACCTCGCCGTCGCGCACGTAGGCGATCCCGTCCTCGAGGAGCAGGAACACCTCGGGGCAGTGGTCGACGCACAGCCCGTCGCCGGTGCACAGGTCCTGGTCGATCCACACGCTCAGCGCCATCGGCCTCATCCTGCCAGGTGCATGGGTCGTTTGCGCGGGCGGCCCCGTACCATGGAGGGGTGGACACGGCGTCCGGTCGAGCGCTACCCGCCGGCGCACCTGGCGTCGAGGACGGGCACGACCACGACCACGGGGGCCACGACCGGCATGGGCACGATCACGCCGTCGAGGCGCCGCCGGCCAGCGCCGGCCGCACCGGCCCCGCTCGCGACGCGCTGGTGCGGCGGGCCCAGCGGCTCAACGTCATCACCCTCGGGTGGAACCTGGTGGAGGGCGTGGTTGCGCTCGGCGCCGGGATCGCGGCCGGCTCCATCAGCCTCATCGGCTTCGGGCTCGACTCCGGCATCGAGGTGTCGGCTGCGCTGATCCTCGCCTGGCGGCTCGGTCGCGAGCGGCGGGGTGGCTGCATGCAGGAGGACGACCGCCTGGCCACCAGGGCCATCGCCGTGAGCTTCGCCGCCCTGGCCGTGTACGTGGCCGCCGGATCGCTGCTCGACCTCGTCACGGGGGCCCGGCCCGAAGCCAGCGTCCCCGGCGTCGTCCTGGCCGCCCTGTCGCTCAGCGCCATGCCGGCGCTGGCCCGGGCCAAGCGCCGGCTGGCGCCTGCGCTGGGCTCGCGGGCGGTGGAAGCCGATGCGGCCCAGACGAACCTGTGCGCCCTGCTCTCGGCCGTCCTGCTGTTCGGGCTGGCGGCCAACGCCGCGCTGGGCTGGCGGTGGGCCGACCCCGCCGCCGGTCTCGCCATCGCCGCCCTCGCCGCGGCAGAGGCGACGCGGACGTGGCGGGCGGAGTCCCTCGCCGACACCTGCTGCCCGTAGGGCGGACGGCGGCGCCCGGCGCCGGACGGGCGTCCGCCACGGTGGGCGTCAGGCGGGGTGATACGGCATAGCCCGACCGGGCGGCCTCGGCTGGTCCCCTCGGACCAGATCGTGGCGTGTCGCCGGTTGGGGCTTTCGCGCGGATCGTCAGCGGCCGATGTGAGGGGCAGGGCCCGGCCCCCGCCTCGCCGGGCTCACGGAACGAAAGGTGCACCGTGGCCCTACCTGCCCCCGACAGCCCGGCCGGCCGCCTGCTCCGCAAGCTCGGCCCCGTCACACGATTCCACGACCCCGCCGACATGGGCGATTTCGGCATGCCGGCCCGGGCGTCGATGGAGGATCTCCTCGAACCGCACGCCGAGGCCGGGCGCAACAGCCGGCTCGGCCCGCTGGAGAAGGTCCACGTGTTCTGGTTCGCGGGGGCGAGCTGCGACGGCTGCACGGTGTCGGTCACCGGCGCCCGGTCGCCCACCGTGGAGAGCCTGCTCATGGGCGCCCACCCGGGGCTCCCGCGCGTCATCCTCCACCACCCGGTGGTGAACCTGGAGTCGGGACCGGCCTTCCTGCGCTCGCAGGAACTGGCCGTGCAGGGCCGGCTCGGATCGCCGTACGTGGTGGTCGTGGAGGGCTCGATCTGCGACGAGGTCGCCGCGGTGGTGAACGGCGGATACTGGTGCGGACAGGGCGAGGAGCCGTGGGGCGTCGACGGGGCGATGCGCGACGTGACCGCCGCCGAGTGGGTGGCCCGCCTGGCCCCCGCCGCCGCCGCCACCATCGCCATCGGCACGTGCGCCACGTGGGGCGGCATCCCCGCCGCCGCCGGCAATCCGGTGGGCGCCATGGGCGTGGTCGACTTCCTGGGCGTCGGGTACCGCAGCGCGGCCGGCCTCCCCGTGGTGAACATCCCGGGGTGCGCACCGGTGGGCGACAACTTCACGGAGACGGCCGCCGCCCTCCTCTACTTCCTCCAGGGATTCGGCCCGCTTCCCGAGTTCGACGAGCTCGGCCGGCCGGCATGGCTCTACGGCGAGACGGTCCACCACCAGTGCGGCCGCGCCGCCTCCTACGACGAGGAGACCTTCGCCCACGAGTTCGGCGAGAAGGACTGCCTCGTCGAGCTGGGCTGCTGGGGCCCCGTCGTCGAGTGCAACATCAACTCGCGCGGCGCCATCAACGGCGTGGGCGGTTGCATGAACACGGGCGGCGCGTGCATCGGCTGCACCATGCCCGGCTTCCCCGACCAGTTCGTCCCGTTCCACACCGCGCCGCCGGCCGACGTCCGCAGCCACGCCTCCACCCGGATGCGCAAGGGCGTGCTCAAGCCGATGCGCCGCTACAGCGAGGGTCGCCTCGGCGACCTCGGCAGCCTCCAGGGCGAATGGGCGCCCACCGACGTCCAGCACGCCGACCACCACAAGACGGGCCAGCGCTTCTACAGCCGCCTCCGCCGACCGAGCCAGCCCGCCCCCTCCGGGAGGAGCAAGTAAGCATGTGCTTCAACAACCTGCCGATCGAGTTCGACGACAAGGGCCGGGCCCGCCTGACGGACCAGGGCAGTGACCCGTTCTCGTTGAAGACGGCCAGCCCGATGGTGACGCAGACCGATGCCGACCGGGAGGCGCAGATCGGCCGCCTGCTGGCCGCCAACGGCCATGTCAAGGAGCTGAACATGGACCCGGTGACCCGTGTCGCCGGGGCGCTGGCCGTGCACGTGTCCGCCGACCTCATGGCCGGCAAGCACCTGGACGCGCACGTGCAGGCCAAGCTGTTCCGCGGGTACGAGATGATCCTCAAGGGCCGGGACCCGCGCGACGCCATCTTCGTGTCGTCCCGGGCCTGCGGGGTGTGCGGCGGCGTGCACGCCCATGCCGCCGCCTACGCCATCGAGATGGCCATGGGAGTGGCGCCGCCTCCGATGGGCACCGTCATCCGCAACATGCAGGAGTCGGCGGAGATGGGCTACGACAACCCGCTGCACCTGTACCTGCTGGCCGGCCCCGACTACTCGGAGTCCGTGGTGCGCACCGTGAACCCGGAGCTGTGGCCGAGGGCCGAGCGGTGGCTGTGCCCGGGCGTCGACCACCACGGGTTCCGCACCATGGCCGAGCTCATGACGGCGCTGAACCCCCTCACCGGCACCCTGTACCGCGAGGGCCTCGAGTTCACCCGGCTGTCCCGGCAGATGTTCGTGGTCCTGGCCGGGAAGTACCCGCACCCGCAGACGGTGGTGCCCGGTGGGGTCTCGTCGACGGTGTCGATGCAGACGCTGAACGAGTACCACTCCCTGCTGTCGCAGGTGTTCGACTACGCGCAGCGCATGCTGGCCGTGTGGAACGACATCCCCGAGTTCTTCTACGACTGCGACGACCGCTACCGCGACGTGGGCGCCCGCCCGATGAACCTGATCGACCCGGGCTACTGGGACGACCACAACGCCTACGACGCCTCGTACGCCAACTGCGACGACTGGGGCCGCAAGCGGTGGTCCACGCCGGGCGTGGTCATCGACGGCCAGCTGGTCACCACCAAGCTCACCGACATCAACATGGGCTGGGAGGAGTTCGTCAGCCACGCCTATTACGAGGAATGGTCGGGCGACCGCTGGAACACCGACCCGGCGGGCAACCCGATCAGCCCGTACCACCCGTGGAACAAGGAGACGCTGCCCAAGCCGGGCGCCAAGGACTTCAAGGACCGCTACACCTGGGCGTGCACGCCGCGTTGGGACCGCAAGGTGGTGGAAGCCGGCGCCTACGCCCGGTTGTTCACCACGGCCATGGCCCAGTTGCAGCCGGCCAACGACTTCATCGAGGCCACCGGCCGCTCCCTGCGCATGCTGATCCCGAAGGGCATGACGCCGGAGACCGAGGTGGAGTGGTACGTGCCCGAGGTGTGGAACGCCCTGGAGCGCAACCGCGGGCGGGCCTACCACTACGTGTTCTCCCAGCTGGTGGGGCTGGCCAGCCTCCTCGAGGCGTACCGTCTCTACAGCACGGGCCAGAAGCGGGTGGCCGCCTTCGACCCCGAGGAGATCGAGCGTCACATGCCCAAGGACGAGCGCCGGAGCGTGGGCTGGTGGGGAGCCGGGCGGGGCTGGCTGACGCACCACATGGTGATGGACAAGGGCAGGATCACCAACTACCAGATATGCACGCCGTCCACGATCAACGCCTCGCCGCGCGACCCGTGGGGCCAGCCCGGTCCCTACGAGGAGGCGGTGATGAACACGCCCATCATCGAGGACCTCTCCGACCCGTCGAAGTTCACGTCGATCGACATGCTCCGCACGGTGCGCAGCTTCGACCCCTGCATGCCGTGCACCACCCACGTCGACACGGGGAAGGGCAAGGTGCTGCGCGAGGTCACGACCTGTTCGTGCAGTGCCGACTGAGGACGGCGCACCGCTGGTCGTCCTGATCGGCGGCGTCGGCGAGCTGTTCCAGGGCGACCTCGACCTCGGACGCGTCGCCGTGGAGCGCCTCCAGGAGGAGGACCTCGGCGAGCACGTGCTGGTCGAGGACTTCCACTACGGCGCCGTGGCCGTCACCCAGCGGATCCAGGAGCTGCACCCGACGCACCTGGTCCTGATCGGGGGCATCGTGCGCGGCCGCCCGCCGGCCACCGTGACGCGCCGGCGGGTGGACGGCTCGGCGTTCGACCCGGCCGACATGCAGCTGGCCGTCGGTGACGCGGTGACCGGCTACGTGTCGATCGACCTGGTCGTCGAGGTCGCCGCCGGGCTCGGTGTGCTGCCCGAGCGGACGGTGACCATCGAGGTGGAGCCGGCCTCGGTGACCCTGTCCGACCAGCTCTCGCCCGAGGTGGTCGGAGTGCTCGACGACGTGCTGGAGCTCGTGCGCAGCGAGGTCCGCCGGGCGCCGCTGCTGGAGCTGGCCGAGCGGATCCACCAGCGCTGCACGGCCGAGGCCGAGCGCCTGGGGAGCTCGCCGGCGGCCGCCACCCTGCTCGACCTTGTGGCGTCGATCCGGGTCCTCGGCGACGAGGGCCGGTGGGGCCGCGTGTTCGTCCAGCGCGAGCGCCTGCGCCGCCAGCTCGACGCTGGGGAGACGGGCGAGGGGATGGACACGCTCGACTGGGCGCTGTGGTGGGCCCTGCTCGAGGAGCTCGACAAGGTCTTCGGCGCCGAGGCGGGGACGTAGCCGACCTCGCGGCGATGCTGCCGCCGTCGGCGGCTGCGAGCGGCCCGTCGGCCTCTCACCACGACGTCGCCGCCAGCCCCGCCTCGGTGGCTGCGGCGGAGAAGGCGTCCTTCAGGCGCAGGAGCTGCGGTACCGCGAAGCGGGCCAGCGCCCGGGAGCATTGACCGGCGAACTGCTTCTGGGCGCCGCCGTCGTGGTCCCACAGGGCGGCGACCGTGCTGTGCACCATGAGGTCGAGGGCCGCCGGCGGGAGCTCGATGAGGGCGGACAGGAAGGCTTCGGCCAGGTCCTCGGCCCGCCCCGGCCGTTCGAGCTGGCCGGCCACCCAGGCCGCACACTCGGCCCGCCGTGCCGACTCGGGAGCGGCCTCCCAGCGCGTCACCTCCTCGCGCACGACCGCCGCCCACCGTTCCTGGTCGTCCTCGTCGAGAACGGCCCACACGGCGCCGGGCTCGGCGCCGACGCGGGCCACGATCGCCGCCGCCTGGGCGCCGACGGGGGGAGGGACCGACGGCGAGCCGAGCGCCTGGAGGGCGGCCAGGCGGGCGCGGGCGACCCGGCCGGAGGCCTCCAGGGCGAGGGCCAGGTTGGCCTTGGCCATGGCGTAGGCATCCGGGCGCACGCGGCGCGGGTTGGCCGCCACCGCCTGCTCCAGCGCCCGCACGGCCGCGTCCGGGCGCCCGGCCGCCAGGTGCGCCAGTCCGAGGGCGTTGGCCGCTCCGCCGAGCCCGGGACGGTCGTCGGCTCTCGTCGCCAGCTCGACCGCATCCTCCAGCAGAGGCACGGCGTCGTCGGGCCGGTCCGCGGCAAGCAGCGCGGCACCGAGCTCGCGCGCGGCTGCGGCGGCCTGCTCCGGAACCTTGGCCGGGTCGAGGAGAGCGCGGGCCCGCTCGAAGGCGGCCACCGCCTCGCCGCCCCGTTCCCGCTCGGCCAGGCCGAGGTTGTAGAGCGCCGCCCCCTCCTCCAGCGGGAGGCCGGCGTCCCGGAAGCGCCCGGCGGCGGCGGTGAAGGACGCGGCAGCGCCGTCGAACCGGCCGGTCATCCGCTGGACGGCGCCGAGGGCGTTCGCCGCCTTGGCGTGCTCCACCGGGAGCTGGTCCGGCTGGAAGAGCCGGCAGGCCACCAGCAGCGCATCCTCGGCATCGTCGAGGCGGCCGCGCCCGGCGAGTGCGACCCCGAGGTGGAACCGGGTGGTGGCGTGCTGCACGGGGTAGCGCTCCGCCGGATAGCGGTCGAGACGCGCGAGGAGCTCGGCGACCGCATCGTCGCCCGGCGCGCCGCCGGTCACGGGTCAGGCCGGGCGCGGCCGCAGCTGGACAGGGACGGGCCCGGCCGGCGGGGGATGTGGCGCGGCGTCGTCTTCTTCCAGCTCGGTGCGCAGGAAGCCGGGAAGGTGGTCGCGGAGCGTCTCGTCGATCGACGTGCGCAGCGTCTGCGCCGACGCCGTGCAGCCCGAGCAGGCGCCGGACATCCGCAGCCGCACGACGCCGTCGTGGGCTGCGAGCACCGTCACCTCGCCGCCGTGGGAGTGGATGTAGGGGCGCACGTTGTCGAGGGCGGCGTCGGCCATGGACAGCTCGTCGATGCCGATGCCGTATGCCTCGAACAGCCACGCGACGGCGGGATCCGCAGCGCTGAGGTCCCCGACCGCGTCGTCGCCGAGGCGGGTGGCCAGGCGGCGCAGCGCCATGCGGTGCAGGGTGTCGACACCGTCGAGCAGCTCGAAGGCGAGGCCCTTCGACTCGTCGTCGAGAGCGTCGACGCGCTCCAGGAGATGCTCCAGGCGGGCCAGGAGCTCGTCCAAACCGCTCACCTGTGCAGGGTAACGCCCACATGCCCTCGTTCGGGCCGTCATCTGGGGCTAACTATTCGTCCCCGACACGCCGAAGGAGTCTCTGGGCGGGCTCCGTGACCCTGCAATGGCCCGACGTCGGAGGGCGGTACGTGCTTTCCAGAATGACAATCCGAACCCGGCTCCTCGTGGTGGCGATCGTCCCGGCAGTGGCGCTGGCCGTCACCAACGTCCTGCTGCGCACGAGCGCGCCGGCGTCGAAGGTGACGCTCGCAACGGCGTTGACCGCAGCGGGAATGGTGGTTGCACTGGTCCTGGCGATGATCGTCGCCAACACCATCACGAAACCGCTCCGGCGGCTCGGTGAGGCGGCAGAGCGTGCCTCCCACCTCCAGACGCTCGTCGACGCGCTTCGCCGTCCGGGTGGCGGTGACAAGGACCTCGCCCTCACCCCCGTGGGGCTGCCGCGTGGCGGCGAGATCGGGCACGTGGCCTCCGCCTTCGACGAGTTCCAGGGCGCGGCCGCCCGCCTCGCCGTGGGTCAGGCCGCCCTGCTCAACAAGACCGTCGCCGAGAAGGGCACCATCGAGGTCTTTGTGAACCTGGCCCGCCGCATGCAGGGCCTCGTCGACCACCAGATCGAGTTCCTCGACGGCCTCGAGGCCGAGGAGCAGGATCCCGACACCCTCGAGAACCTCTTCCGGCTCGACCAGCTGGCCACGCGTGTTCGACGCAACGCCGAGAGCCTGCTCACCCTCGCAGGCGCCGCATCGGCCCGCAGCTGGGAGCGCCCCCTCGCCATGTCCGACGTGATCCGGGCCGGCATGGCCGAGGTCGAGGACATCGGCCGGGTCGACCTCCTGGTCGACGACAACGCCGCCATGGTCGGCAACGTCGCCGCCGACGCCGCCCATCTGCTCTCCGAGCTGCTCGAGAACGCCACCCGCTGGTCCCCGCCGCACACCCGGGTCGAGGTCAGCGGCACCCCCGCCGCAGGGGGCTACGCCATCACGATCGAGGACTCGGGCATCGGCATGCCGGTCGACGCCCTGGCCGAGGCGAACCACATCCTCACCGGCCCGCCGCTGGCCGAGGCGACGGTGGCCCGGTCGCTCGGCCTGGTGGTCGCCGGTCGCCTGGCCCGTCGCCTGGGCATCGTCGTGCGGCTGGCCCCGGGCAGCAGCGGCGGCATCCTCGCCAAGGTGCTGGTACCGCCCGCCCTCATGGTGGCGCCCGACGAGACCGCCGGTCTCGAAGGCGTCGGAGTC
This sequence comes from Acidimicrobiales bacterium, assembly GCA_036262515.1. GTDB lineage: Bacteria > Actinomycetota > Acidimicrobiia > Acidimicrobiales > JAHFUS01. Next base: position 15,280 of record DATAIT010000091.1, read on the forward strand.
GGCACCGCACGAGCCCTGCCCTTCGCCCTCGCCCGGCAGGAGAAGCGGGCCCGCATCAGCTCGCAACGGTCGCGCGGCCGGCGCCCGCTTCCGGGTCAGCAGACCGAGGCGACGATCACCCACCTGCCCGAGCCCCGCCGGGTCGACCCGCCTGCGATGCCCGCCCCGGCCGCGCCGGAACCGGTCGAGCGGGAGGCCCGCTGGACCGAGCCCGCTCCGCCCGTGGAGCCCGAGTGGCCGGCGGCCGACGCCGGCTCCCGCTGGAGCGACGCACCGGCGGCTCACGCCCAGGAGCCCGAGTGGCCGGCGTCCGCGACGGCGTGGACGCGCAGCGATGCTGACGGACCGGCCCCGGCCGTCGAGCCGGAGCCGGAGTGGCTGGCCGCCCGGGAGGACTGGTCGCCCGCCGCCCAGCCGTCGTGGACGCCCGTCGAGCCGGAGTGGCCGGTCCCCGCGGCCGACGGCGGCTGGGCCGATCCTGGTCCGGCAGCCACCGAGCAGGTGCCCGCCGTCGACCGCTGGACCGAGCCCTCGACGCCGCCCGCACCCGTGTGGGAGCCGGTCTCGGCGGCGGAGACCGGTCCGTCGTCCGCTCCGGTCCCGCCGGCGCAGTCGCCGGCCGCCGCCTGGGAGCCGGCTGAGCCGGCACCCGCCGCCTGGTCGCCGGCTGAGGCGGCACCCGCCTCCGCCCCCGCGGCAGAGCCGGCGTGGTCGCCTGCCGTCTCGGAGCCGGCGCCCGCCCCCGCCGCAGAGGATCCCTCGGCGGCACCGTCCCGGTTGCGGCCGGAGCCCCAGTGGACGCCGGCCGTCGAGGCCACACCTGCCCGTGCCGCCGAGCCCGAGCGGCCCATCGGGCCGCTCGCGCCGGTCCGACCGGTGCGGCAGCCGACCACGGCCGAAGGAGCGACTCTGCCAGTGCGGACCCGTTCGACACCTGCGCCCGATCCGGCCGTCACCGCGGCTGCGCCCGATCCGGCCGTCGCCGCGGCTACGCCCGCCGTGGCGCCTCCCGCCGCTCGCCGGGAACCCCTTGCGCCCGGCACCCCGCCGCCGCCCGCCGCACCCGACGGTCCCGCTCCGTCCGCAGCGGAGCCGCCGGCCGCCATCCGGCCCACACCCGCCGTGCGCCCGGCGCGCTTTGCCGCCGCGTCGTCGCGGCCGCTGGCCGGTGCCGCACCGCCCGTCCCCCCGGCGCCGGCGGACGCCAAGGAGGACGAGTACCGGCGCCATCTCGAGCGGGCGACCGCTGCCGGGCTGGTCCGGCGCGTGCCCAAGGCGTCGCTGCCCAAGGACACGGGCGGCGCCGGAAAGCGTGTCCCCAAGACAGGGGGCGGCGACCCCGCCCCCGAGCGTCTCCCCGACGAAGTCCGGAGCCTGCTGTCGAGCTACCGCTCCGGCGTGCAGCGAGGAAGATCCGACGGCCCTGACGCCGACCAGCGGACCACAACGCCCCAGGAGCAACCATGAGTGACACAGAGGGTTCCCGCAACATCGACTGGATGGTCACGACGTTCGTCCGGAAGGTGCCCGGGATCCAAGAGGCGGTCGTGGTCTCCTCCGACGGGCTGCTGCTCGCCCTGTCGCCCGGCCTGGACCGGTCGGACGCCGACCGCTTCGCGGCGGTGGCGTCGGGTCTCACGGGCCTCGCCTACGGGGCCGTCGGCTCCCTCGGTGGCGGCAAGGTGAACGAGATCATCGTCGAGATGGAGCACGGCTTCTTGTTGGTGACCTCCATCAGCGACGGCTCCTGCTTCGCCGTCCGGGCGTCGTCGGAGTGCGACATCGGGCTGGTCGGCTACGAGATGGCCCTGTTCGTGCGCCGGGCCGGTGCCATGCTCACGCCGGGCCTGCGGGCGGAGCTCCAGCGGGCCCTCCCGGGATGACAACGCTGCCGTGAGCCCTTCCAACCGGCTCGTCCGGCCCTACGCGATCACCGGCGGCCGGACGCGGTCGCGCACCACCCACCTGCCCATGGAGGCGCTCGTCGTCTGCAGCGCCGAGGGGCACTCCCGGACCCGGCTGGTGCTCGAGCGGCGGCGCATCGCCGAGCTGTGCGAGACCCCGGTGTCCGTGGCGGAGATCTCCGCCCACCTCGAGGTTCCGCTGGGAGTCGCCCGCGTGCTCGTGGGCGACATGGCCGACGACGGTCTCGTCCAGGTGAGCCAGCCTCGCACCGGTCGTCCCGACATCGTGCTCTTGGAAAGGGTCCTCAATGGCATTCGAGCGCTCTGACACCTCAGCGAACGGGTCCGGCGCCCCCATGCCGGTGAAGATCGTCGTGGCCGGCGGGTTCGCCGTTGGCAAGACGACGTTCGTCGGCGCCATCTCCGAGATCCAGCCGCTCACGACGGAGGCGGCCATGACCGAGGCCAGCGCCGACGTCGACGACGCCGGCCAGGCGGTCAAGAAGACCACGACCACGGTGGCCATGGACTTCGGCCGCATCACCCTCGCCGCCGATCTCCGGCTCTACCTCTTCGGAACCCCGGGTCAGACCCGTTTCTGGTTCATGTGGGACGACCTCGTCACCGGCGCCATCGGCGCCGTGGTCCTGGTGGACACCCGACGGGTCGCCGACTGCTTCCCCGCCGTCGACTACTTCGAGAACTGCGGGCTGCCGTTCATCGTCGCCGTCAACCGGTTCAACGGCGTGGCCGCCCACCGGGAGCCGGCCGTGCGCGAGGCCCTGGCCCTGAGCGACGGGGTCCCCATCGTGTTCTGCGACGCCCGCGAGCGCAGCTCGGTCAAGGACGCGCTGGTCTCTCTGGTCGAGCACGTGCTGGCCGGCGCCGCCCACTGAGCCCCCGCCCGGCTCGCGCCATGCTGCGCCGGGCGCGCCGGGACTGCCGGAAGATGCGCTGGTTTTCATCCGGATTCCGGATGAAACCAGCGCATCTTTCGTCAACGACCGGTCATCTGGCGCAGCGCCGGGCGGACCGGCGGACCTGGCGGCGTCTGCCGACGGTCAGCGACGACCCCAGCGGCGGCCGCCGGAACGGGAGCTCGGGAGGATGTCGTCGCCCTTCCACGCCTGCACCGGTCCGGCGACGGGCGCGGGCACGGGGGCGGGCGCAGGTGCCGGCTGATCGCTGACGGTGTCGTCATGGTCGACCGGCCCCGGCCAGGAGACCTCCGGTTCGTCGACGGAGGCGTGGTGCTCGACGGGCGGCGCCGGCCACGAGGCCCGCGGCTCCTCGGACGGCGTCGGCGCGGCCGCCGGACGTCGGGCCGGCGCCTGTGGTGCCGGTGCCGCCCTGCGAGGCGTCGCCGTGGGGACGCCGTTGTCCAGCGCGTTGGCGAGGAGCTGCTCCCAGCTGGCGTCGGCGCCGGCGCCGCCGCCCATCTCGGATGCGAGAGCGGCTTCCCACTCGGCGACGGCGTCCAGCGAGCCGTCCACGCCCCCGGTCGGGGTGGTCGCCCGCGGCGATGCGGACAGCCAGGCGTCCACCTCACCAGGCGCACGGTGGTCGGCGGCGACCGGTGTGGGCGTCGCCCCCGCCCGGCGGTCGTCGACCACCTCGAGGTGGGCCTTGTCCCAGTACCAGCCGGCATCGGCCAGCCAGGTCTCGGCGCCGGCGTCGGACGCCAGCGGGGCGCCGGGGGCGCGGTCCCAGCGCACGCGGAGGGCGTTGGAGCGGCCGCAGGATCGCTCGATCACGGTGCCGTAGCGGGCCTGTGGCTCGGAGGCGTCCGTCGCCTGCGGGATGGCGAGGCGGATGCGGTCGCCCGCCTTCGGGAACGAGGTGTGCCGTCGCATTGATTCCTCATCGGCGGCGGCGGGGCGGCCTTGAGCCCGTCGCCGGCGGCGATGTCCACCGCCCCGGCCGTCTTGCGTGGTTCAGGCCGGCTTCGCCCGTTCGCGCGCCTGCTCGCGCTTCTCGCGGGCCACGACCCGGCTGCGGGCCATGGCCGGCGGCTTCGCTCCGGGCGGCGTGATGAGCTCGTCGAGCAGCCGCCGGGTGGCCTGGGCGACCTCGGCGACGGCCCGCTCGAAGACGGCCTGGTTCGCCCGCGACGGCACCCGGTGGCCGCTCACCTTGCGGATGTACTGCAGAGCGGCGGCCTCGACCTCGTGGTCCGTCGCCCGGTCCTCACCACGCAATGTCACGATGCTCCGGCACATGCCACAACGTTGGCACACGGCCCGGCGCCGGTGCGTCCAGATCCAGGTTCTTCGGAGTAGAACCGAAAAGCCTCTAATAAGCGATACCCTGGAGCGGTGGAGCTCTCCCCGTTCCCGTACCAGGGTCCCCTCGAGCCGGCCGAGGTACAAGGTCGCGACGAGCTGCTCGGCGACCTCGCCGAGCGCATCACCGGTCGCCGGGTCACCGCCCTGCTGGGGCCACGGCGCTACGGCAAGACGAGCGTGCTCCGTCGCCTGGCCGCAGACCTCACCGAGGTGACCACCGTGTGGGTCGACCTCTACGAGGTGACGTCCATGGCCGATGTCGCCGTGCGCTTCGACGACGCCCTGCGCACCACCACCGGCCCGTTCGCGGTCGCCGCCCGTGCCGTCGCCGTCGGCCTGTCGGTGAACCTGGGCGTGGTGAAGGTGGACCTCACCGGCCCGCCGCGCAACCGTCCCGATGCGGCGCTGACCTTCCACGGTCTGCTCGACGTGCTCGTGGCCACCGCCGTCCGCGAGCCCACCCTGCTGGTCGTCGACGAGTTCTCCTCCATCGGCCGGGTCGACGGCGCCGCCGGCACGCTCCGCACCGCCATCCAGCACCACTACAAGGACCTGGGGATCATCTTCGCCGGCTCCCACCCGTCGATGATGCGCACGCTGTTCACCGCCCGATCCGAGCCGTTCTACGGCCAGGCCGACCTCGTCGCCATCGAGCCGTTGTCGCCCGGCGCCGTCGAGGCGATCGTGGCATCCGGCTTCGCCGCCACGGGCCGAGACGCCGGGCACGTCGCCGGTCTCATCACGGCGTTCACGGCCGGACACCCGCAGCGGACGATGCAGCTGGCCGATGCGTGCTGGCGTCACACCGCCCCGGGCCGGTCCGCCGGCGCCGAGACGTGGGCCGCCGCCCTCGACGACGTGCGCCGGGCCACCGGCGAGGGGATGGAGCGGTTGTACTCCGGATTCGAGCGCGGCGAGCGCTCGGTGCTGCGCGCCGTGGCCCGCAGCGGGAGCATCTACGGCGCCGAGGCGGACCTGCTCGAGCTGTCGAACGGCACGGCCACCCACGCCCGCAGGACGCTGTTCGACAGCGGCGACCTGATGGAGGGCGAGGCCGGCCTGGCCGTCGTCGATCCGGTCCTGGCCGACTGGCTGCGCCGACGGTTCCCCATCTGATCGCACCGTCGGGGCCGGCAGAAGCCGACGACGGGGGCGCTGGGCGAGGAGGACGGCGGGCGCCGCCGTGGGCCGTCCTCCGATCTGCGGTGGCCGTGATGGCGGCCGTCCGGATGATCCGATTTGCACCGAACCCGCTAGTGGAGCGGGACATCTACGGCCCGCGGGGCTTCAATGGCCAAACGAGCGGCCCAGTGAGGTCGAAACGGTCGTCGGTGCCGCCTGGTGAGGTTCCCCGTAGCCAAAATCGTGGGTTCGGGCCGGCCACCGCAGCCGATCTCGTGTCGCAAACGTCCGGCTTTGTCGGTTTACCGACGCCAATATAGGCCACGGTGGCCTATGTAATCCGGGCGCAGAGCGGTCAGGCTTCATCGTGACCCGGAATCGCGGTGACCAAGTGTTCGGGGCCGGAAGCAGTGGGCCAAGGGCGGCTTTCCGTCCCGAGCAGGCCAGGCGGAGCCGGACCAGTCGAAGGGGGAGGCCCGCCAGTCCGCCAAGTCGGTGACGGTGGCGGTCAACGGCGACACCACCAACGAGGCCAACGAGACGTTCAGCCTCAAGCTGTCCTCGCCGCTGGGGGCGGTGATCTCCGATCCCAAGGGCGTGGTCACCATCGTCAACGACGACCCCGTCCCCGGACCGACCACCTTCCTCACCGTCAACGACGTGTCGTTCAACGAGGGCAGCGCGGCCTCGCCGGGCACGACGTCGATGGTCATCACCCGCTCGGGGAACACGTCGGGCACCTCCACCGTGTCCTTCGCCACCGCCAACGGCACGGCCACGGCCGGCAGCGACTACAAGGCCAAGCCGCTCACCCAGGTCACCTTCGCCCCCGGCGACACCATCAAGGTGATCACCGTCAAGGCCATCGGCGACTCGGTGGCGGAGCCCGACGAGACGTTCAAGCTCAAGTTGTCGTCGCCCACGGGGGCCACCATCTCCGACGGCATCGGCATCGCCACCATCGTCAACGACGACTGAGAC
>DATAIT010000092.1 GCA_036262515.1 Acidimicrobiales bacterium
CGTCCGGGCGTTCAGGCTCGGGTGGGCGCCGGGGGACTGGGACACGCTGGCGCGGGCGCTCCGCCTCCCCGACACCGTGCTGCGCGACACCGGGCTGGGGATCGTCAACCGGCGGGGCCGGCAGCAGGACAACTTCCGGGCTCGGGTGATGTTCCCGATCCTCGACGCCGCCGGCAAGGCGGTGGCCTTCGGCGGGCGAGCCCTCCCCGGCGCCGACGGCCCCAAGTACAAGAACTCCCCGGAGACCCCCGTCTACGCCAAGAGCCGCACGCTGTACGGCCTCAACTGGGCCAAGGGCGAGGTGGTCAGCGCCGGCGAGGTGGTCGTGTGCGAGGGCTACACCGACGTCATCGCCTTCTTCGGCGCCGGCGTGCGCCGGGCGGTGGCCACCTGTGGCACGGCCCTGGCCGACGAGCACTTCCGCATGCTCAAGAACTTCGCCCGCCGCATCGTGCTCGCCTACGACGCCGACAGCGCCGGCCAGGCGGCGGCCGAGCGCTTCTACGAGTGGGAGCGCCGCTACGACGTCGACGTGGCCGTGCTGGCCCTGCCACCGGGGTCCGACCCCGGCGACGTCGCACGGCAGGACCCCGTCGCGCTGGCCCGGGCGGTGACCGACGCCAAGCCCTTCCTCGCCTTCCGCCTCGACCGGGTGCTGGCGGCCGCAAACCTGCGGACCCCGGAGGGGCGAGCGCGAGCGGCGGAAGCGGCGATGGCCGTGATCGGCGAGCACCCGAGCGAGTTGGTGCGCGACCAGTACCTCATGCAGGTGGCCGACAGGTGCCGTTTGGAGGCTGACCAGCTGCGGCGCGGCACGTTCACGGCTGGTGCGCCGTCCGGCGGCCGCAGGGGTGACGGCACATCCCCGCCGGTCCCGCCGGCAGGGCGCCGGGACCCCGGTGGGCCGGAGCTGGAGGCGCTGCGCCTGGCCGTCCACCATCGCGAGGAGGTGGCGACGCGCCTGCATGCCGCGCTCTTCGCCGACGAGCGCAACCTGGCTGCGTTCTCGGCGCTCGCCGGATCGGCCAGCGTGCACGACGCCATCACGGCCGCCGACCCGGGTGCCGCCGACCTGCTCCAGCGCCTGGCCGTGGAGGAGTCCTCGGCTCAGATCGACGACGTGCTGACACAGCTCGTGCGGCGGGCCGCCCATCGGGCGCTGACCGAGCTGGAAGCGGAGGCCAGGGCCGACCCGGAGCAGGCTCTCGGGCTGGCCGCCACCATGACCTGGCTCAAGGTGACGCTCGAGGATCTCCCCGATACGGAGGCCGCCGACCGGTTGGTAGCGTGGCTGGTGCAATGGGGTGAGGCCCGGTGACGCTCCCGCTTCCTGAGGAAGTTCCGGCGGATGATTTCGCCCGCATCCTCGAGGCCGGCCGGCAGCGGGGAAGCCTCACCAGCGACGACCTGATGCTCGTTCTCGGGCCCGTCGAGCTGACCCCGGAGATCATCGACGCCGTGGTGGCGGCGGTCCAGGCCGAGGGGATCGTCTACGACAACACCGACGACGTCGTCATCGAGCCGGACCCGGCGGCCGACCCGGACCTGGCGGCCGAGATCCTGGCCCTCGAAGCCGACCCGGTGGGAGACATCGATGCGGACCCGGTAGCGGCGCCGGCCGAGCCCGAGGCGGCGACGTTCGCTCCGCCGAGCAGCGCGGGCCGCACCGCCCAGCCGTTGCGGAACCGGGGTGCGGGAGCGGGGGCGTCGGACTATGTCGACACCGATTCCGGTCCGGCGGGGATGGGCGAGGACCCCGTTCGCATGTACCTCAAGGAGATCGGCAAGGTGCCGCTGCTCACCGGCGCACAGGAGGTCGTGCTGGCGCAGCGGATCGAGCGGGGGCTGGACGCGGCAGCCGCGCTGCGGGCCCTCGAGGACGAGCTCGGCGACCCCGACCTGGTGCCCAGCGACCTGCGCCGCCCCCTGGCCCGCACCGAGGGCGACGGCCGGGTGGCCACGCAGCAGCTGATCAACGCCAACCTGCGGCTGGTGGTGTCGATCGCCAAGCGGTACCGGAACCGCGGGATGCTCTTCCTCGACCTCATCCAGGAGGGCAACCTCGGCCTGATGCGGGCCGTCGACAAGTTCGACTACACCAAGGGCTTCAAGTTCTCCACCTACGCCACGTGGTGGATCCGCCAGGCCATCACCCGAGCCATCGCCGACCAGGCCCGAACCATCCGGATCCCGGTCCACATGGTGGAGACGATCAACAAGGTGGCCCGCATCCAGCGCCAGTTGGTGCAGGAGAACGGGCGGGAGCCCACCCTCGAGGAGCTGTCGGCGCGTACGGAGATGACGCCGGCGCGCGTCCGGGAGGTCCTGCGCATCAGCCAGGACACCGTGTCGCTCGAGCAGCCCATGGGCGACGAGGACTTCAGCCTGGGCGACGTGATCGAGGACCAGTCGGCCATCGTGCCGGCCGACGCAGCCGCCCGGGCCCTGTTGAACGAGGCGGTCAAGCGGGCGCTGGCCGAGCTGTCGGAGCGCGAGCAGCTTGTGGTGCGCCTGCGCTTCGGCCTCGACGACGGTCAGGTCCGGACGCTCGAGGAGGTCGGCAAGGAGTTCGGGGTGACCAGGGAGCGGATCCGCCAGATCGAGTCGAAGGTGCTGGCCAAGCTCCGCCACCCCATCCGCAGCCAGCGCCTCCGCGACTATCTGGACGACGAGTAGCCGGGGCACCCGGCGAGTGGCCGGGGCGCGGTCGGGCGGTGTGGCGGTGTGGCGGTCCTCTGAACGCAGCTACGGCAGCGGGCCCATGGGCGGCGGCAGGAACTCGGATCCGCCCGGCGTGGTCGCCGCCACGGGGTCGTCGCCGTTGTCGCGAGCGGAGTCGACGGCCTCCTTGGCCTTCGCCACACCGGTGTCGACCGCCTCGTGCACCTTCTCGGTGGCCGTCTCGTAGGCGTCCGATCGCTTGATCTTGGCGATGGTGTGGTTGATCTGCTCGTAGCGTTCCCGTCCGGCTCTGCAGCCCAGGTAGTACCCGGAGCCGAACCCGACGAGCAGTCCCAGTCGGAATCTCATGCTGGGTTCTTACCCTCGCGGCCGCTTCGCTACAAGCGGACGGGACATTTCCGGCCGCCGCCGGCTGACAGACCGGGCTGGTGGAGGTGGACGTACCTGCGCCGAACAAGCGGCTGCTGACTGTCCGGTTCTCGGCCGCGCTGTCGCGGGCCGCGGAGCTGCACGCTCGGCAGCGGCGCAAGAAGATCCGGGACGTCGCGTACGTCAGCCACCTCCTGGCCGCGGCATCCGCAGTCCTCGACGACGGAGGCAGTAGGACGAGGCCATCGCAGCGCTGTTCCACGACTCCATCGAGGACAAGGCGTCACGTCGCAGTCGCTCGCCGATGAGTACGGCCCCGAGGTGGCCCGCATCGTCGTTGCCTGCAGCGATGCCGATGGGACCGCCGATAGAGGACGATACCGGCAAGGAGCGGTCGGTTACCTGCTCGTGGGATCAGTCGTGGTCGAGGAGCGACCCCAGGCCTTTGGCGTCGGTGATGGTTGCTCCGACGGCACGCGACAGCGTGACGGCGAAGGTCTCGTCACCCTCGGCCAGGTCGTCGGCGAGAATCGGGACCTTGACGGTCATCATCGTCGTCGCTGCGGGGAAGCTGAGCGAGCCGGTCGCCTCGATGTAGTCGAGCCCACGTGTCGCCGACCGGTCGTGCGTGGCGTACGAGACCGTCACGGTCGAGGCCGATGCCCCTGAGAGGCTCACGGTGAATATGGCGGCACGACGGCCGTCGTCCCCCTCGTGCACCGACACGTCGCCCACGGCGAGACGAGCTCCGGCGACCGACGCCGGATCGTCGTCGACGATGGTCGCCTTGCCTGTGCCGTCACCGATACCGATCCCAACGGGGTTGGAGAGCACGACCCTGAGGCGCTCATCGACCTCGTCGGCGGTGTCGCCGGCGATCGGAACCTTGACGGTCTGCGCAGTCGTGCCGGGAGCGAAGCTGAGGGTTCCACTCCTCGGCGTGTAGTCGAGGGGCGACGTCGCGGTGCCGTCGGCCGTGGCGAAGTCGACGGTCACGGCGGACGCGGAGGGCCGCGACAGGCTGACCGTGAACACGCCAGAGCGAGTTCCGGAGTCCCCCTCGGAGACGGCCACATCGCCCACCGAGACGAGGTTGTGTGGTGCGGTCGCCAGATACCGGGCCACGGCGAGGTCGCCGGTCCCGCCGAGCGAGGTGTCACCAGCGACCACGATCCGCCCGTCCGGGTCAAGGGCGATGCTCCGGGCACGGTCGGTCCCGCCGAAGTCGGTGATCAGCCTGCCGTTCGTGCCGAAGCCGGTGTCGAGGCTGCCGTCGTCCAGGTAACGAAGAACGGTGAAGTCGGCCGTCGCGGAATCCTCGTAGTCCGCGACCACGATCTTGCCGTCCGCTTGGAGGACCGAGGCGAGCGACATGTCCAGGGAGGACGCGCCGACGTCGGTGACGACCTTGCCGTTCGTGCCGAAGGTGGTGTCGAGGGTTCCGTCGGCGTCGTAGCGCACCACAGCGACGTCGTAGTCGTCGTCGATCGTGCCGCCCGTGAGCACGATCCTGCCGTCCGCTTGGAGGCCCATGCCCGTTGCCAGGTCGTTCGCCGGGCCGATCCCGGTTGTGACCTTGCCGTCGGTGTCGAAGCTGGTGTCGAGGCTGCCATCGGCGTTGTAGCGCACCACGGCGAAATCGAGCGCCCCGCGTGGGCCGCCCGTGCCGCCGGCCACGATCCGCCCGTCGGGCTGGATAGCGACGTCCGACGCAAGGTCGATCGTGGAACTTCCGATGTCGGTGGTCGCCTTGCCATCGCCGTCGAAGGTGGTGTCGAGGGTGCCGTCGACGTTGTACCGCACGATCGCGAAGTCGCCGTGGAAAGCACCGGTGGTGGGGCTCGTGGCCCCGAAGTAGCCGGCCGCCACGATCCTTCCGTCGGGCTGCACGGCGACGGTGGTGGCGTACTCGTCGGTGTTCACCCCGAACGTGGTGATCACCTTGCCGGACGTCCCGAACGAGGCGTCGGGGCTCCCGTCAACGTTTGTAGCGGAGGACAGCGATGTCGGAGGGGTTCCCGGAGCTGCCTGCGACCACGATCTTGCCGTCGGGCTGCAGCGTGACGGCGTGGGCCCGATCAGAGGACCCCGGCTGGACGTCGGTGACGAGCTTCCCGTCGGTGTCGAAACTCGTGTCGAGGCTGCCATCGACGTTGTAGCGGGCCGAGGCGAAGTCGTCACCGGCAAAGCCGGCGACGATGACCCTGCCATCCGGCTGGACGGCCACGCTGTCGCCCGAGTCGTTCGTGCCGGCCCCGATGTCAGTGGTGACCCTGCCGTCCGTGTCGAAGCTCGTGTCGAGGCCATCGGTCGCGGCGCGGGGCGGCCGGCACCGGAAGCCCGGCGGTCGAGAGAAGGAGGACAAGTGGATCACGACCCAAGAGCCCACGATCCTGCCCACCTTGTTCCGAGGACGGGGCAGGGGTCGGAGCACGGCAGGACTACTCGTCGGATTGTTCACCTGATCTCCCCCCGGAATCGACGCTGCCGTCTCGGCAGGCTCGGACAAATGGAAGGGCCAACGGGCCCACTCCATTGTTCTAAGCGTAGAGCATCTCTTCGTCCCGTTCCCCGTCAAATCGGCCGTCCACGCGTCAGACGTCGGCGTGACGAAGTCCAGAGAGTCTGGGCGTGCCCGGGTACAGATTCGCCACCACGTCAGCACCCGTCGTTTCGACGGCCGGCTCGCCGGCGAGGTCGACGGCGCCACCACGGAGCCTTCCACCGCGCAAAACGTGACTTAGATAGTCGGGTATACTGGCTACGAAGGAGGGTCAAGGATGCCGACCACGTGACCGCGCCGCCTGGGACCGCCGTCAGGCGCCCGCTGCTGTCGTTTCCCGATCCGGTCAACGAGGTCGCCGCCCGGCTCGTGGCGGCGGGGGTCGTGATCATGGCTGTGGTCGCGGTGGCGTTCGACGCTCGGTGGCTCACCGTGGTGATGGCGTACGGGTTCATCGCCCGCGTGGCGACGGGGCCGAGGCTGAGCCCGCTCGGGCTCGTCGTGACCCGCGTCGTGGTGCCGCGCCTGCCGGTCGAGCCTCGGTTCGTCCCCGGCCCTCCCAAGCGGTTCGCCCAGGGCATCGGCGCGGTGGTGACGACGACGGCCGCCGTGCTGGCTTTCGTAGGCGATGCGTGGCCGGCGGCCCGGGTCCTGCTCGTGCTCATCTCGGTCGCGGCGTTCCTCGAGGCGGCGCTCGCCTTCTGCGTCGCGTGCAAGGTGTTCGCGCTGCTCATGCGGGTGGGAGTGATCCCCGAGTCGGCGTGCGAGCAGTGCAGCGACCTGCGGACGGGTGGCCGCGCCGCTGCCTGACCTGTGGACGCCAGGCAGTGGCTTGACGGGCGCGGCGGGATGCCGACCGTCAGACTGTGGGCGTGCGGATCAGTCACCGGGTCGACTACGGCGTGCGGGTCATGGTGGCGCTGGCACGGGCCGAGCGTGATCGGCCGGGGGTGATGGTGGCGAGCGACGCACTCGCCGCGCAGGACAGCATCCCCCCGTCCTTCCTCGACGACATCTTGCGCGAGCTCCGGAATGCCGACCTGGTCCGCAGTCGGCGGGGGACCGAGGGCGGGTGGGCCCTGAACCGGCCGTCGACGGCGATCACGGTGGCCGACATCATCCGTGCGCTGGAGGGGCCGCTCGCCTCCGTGCGCGGTTTGCGGCCCGACCAGCTGGCGGCGCACGGCTTCGAGGACACGCAGACCTCGCTGTGGGTGGCCGTGCGGGTGGCGCTGCGGTCCGTGCTCGAGGCGGTGGCGGTCTCCGATCTGGCTTCGAACTCGCTCCCACCGGCCGTGGTCGCCCTGCTCGACGAGCCGGACGCCTGGAGCACTGCCTACCAGCGGTCGTCGTAGGAACTCTGGAGCGGCCGGCTCAGCCGGGCGTGAAGCCGCTGAGGGTGGCGGTGTACTCGGCGTCGTAGCTGAAGGTGAGCACGACGTTGCGGCGGCCGTGGAAGCGCTCCGCCCACTCGACCCATGTGCCGAGCACGGGGTCATACCAGTACCGGCGGAGGCGGTCGACCTGCTCGGAGCTGCCGGGAGCGGTCGTGCGCTGGAGGTCGACGACCCACGTCTCGCGCCGTTCGCCGAGGATGGTCAAGGTCTCCCGGCCCACCACCGTGGAGGTCAGCGCTCGACGCGCGCCGCGCCGCCTGCGCCGTCCAGCGCAGAGGTCGAGCCGGACTACCGGATCGCTGCCGCCGGCCTCGTCGGTGCGGGATCCCAGCCACTGCGTCCGGCTACGAGGGGTACTTGCGGGCGCTGGCGGCCGCCGGGTGGCCCGGCCGTCCCGCCTCCGGCGCCCGGCCTCTTCGCCATGTCCAGGATCGGGATCCTGCCGCCGTCGTTGGAGCAGGCGCATGTCAGCGCCGGGTGGACGCCTGGGGTCGCCCTCGTGCGCGTTGCCGGTGCAGCGGCGTAAAGACGCCTCGAAGGGCGGCGGCTACCAGGGGCCGCGCCCACGAGGGACGGTCCGCCAGATGACCTATCGTGGCGTCTGTGACCCGCGCGGTGGAACTCCCGAGCTCACGGGAGGGCTCGATGTCATCCTCTCCAGCGGCGTCGTGCAACGGCCGGGAGCTGCGGAGGAAAGGTGAAAACCGGCAGGTCATAAGCCAAGAACCATTCCGGGGTAGCTCAATTGGCAGAGCATCTGACTGTTAA
>DATAIT010000093.1 GCA_036262515.1 Acidimicrobiales bacterium
GCTCGCCGTCGTTCAACTGGAAGCGCCACCTCGACGACGACACCATCGCCCGCTTCCAGAAGGAGCTGGGCTCCATGGGATACGGTCGTTCCGCCTCGGGGTCGAAACAGGGCGGCGGCGGCTCCGGCCGCTCGGCCACCCAGACCCAACCGTCGCGCTCCTCCACCTTGTGGATCGGCAGGTAGCCCGGCTTCAGCCGGCGCAGCGCGTCAGGTGAGGCGTCGCGCGCAGGAAGGACGTTCTCGCCCGTGTGCACGTCGTACAGATACAGATGCCGCGCGCAGCGGAGCTTTCCCTCCCAGAACGTGGCCCCCTCGAGGGGCGTCGACTGGTGGGGGCACTCGGCCGAGAAGGCCACGACCTCACCGCTCGCCAGGCGCGTCACGAGCACACCGGCCCGCCCCACTCGGACCTCCACGAAGCTGGGCTCGCCGGGCGGTCCGGCGATGCAGTCGGCGCTGGGGACCACGGCCCGGAACGTGTGCTCCACGGCAGCCGTCAGGGCAGCAGGGCCCGGAGGGGCTCGCCCCACGCCACCGGGGGCACGGCCGCGTCGAGCGCCTGGTCGGCACCCGGCGGTGGGTCGACGCCACCGTCCGTGAGCGCGGCCACGGGAAGGAAGCGCCCGCACGCCTCGGTGCGCAGCTCCATGATGAACGCCCTCCCCTCGGCGCCGGTGGCGTCGACGACGACGACGCCCGGGATCAGGGCTCCGCAGGCGCTGGCCGGGAACTCGCCGAACGCCCTGGCCTCCAGCCGGCAGTCGTCGAGGACCGCGGCGAGCTCCTTCGACTGCCGCTCCTCGAGCCCGACGGTGAGCACGAGCGCCGAAGGGAGGCCGGCAACGCGCCGGGCGCCGCCCAGCTCGGCGCTGAAGTCGGCCGAGACGGGCTCCTCGGGATCGGCGAAGGGGGAATCGGTCAGGAAGGTCTCGGCGCCGGCGCGGGCGACGAGCGCCCGTTCCCCGGCAGCCAGGTCAGCAGCCCACAGCGCCCAGGAGACCTGGCCGAGCGAGATCTCGGTGTAGGTGATGGGCTGGATCAGCGGATGGTCGACCGCCACCTCGGACAACCCGACGGCGCGGAGAGCGGCGGCGAGGTCGCCGAGGACCGGAGAGTCCTCTCGAGGGTCCTCGTTGCGGACGGCGAAGACGTCGCTCGACACGCGGACGGCGGCGTGCCACCAGCCGCTGAGCATCAGGGCGTCACCCTCGATGTGCAGCGAGGGCCCGAACGCCCGCTTCGCCCCGTCCTTCAAGAACGCGTCGATCACCTGGGCGTCGTCCACTGCGACGACCATAACGCAGGGCCCGCGCGTACCGGCAGCGCCTGCGGTTGGTCGCCGCACGCGTCCCGAGGACCGTGATGCACATGCCGGGAACTACCGTGCCGACGTGGCACGGGGCCGGACGGAGCGCCTGCTCATTGCCCGCGCCGGGCAGGCACGGCCCGATCAGGTCATCGTCGAGGAACCGCTCGAGATCCGTCTCGACGGGCGTCCGGTGACCACCACCATGCGCACACCGGGCCACGACTTCGAGCTGGCGGTCGGCTTCCTCCACGCCGAGGGCATGCTCGGCGCGGCGCGGATCGAGCACATCCGCTATTGCGCCACCGGGTCGGCCGTGGACACCGCGTTCAACGTCGTGGAGGTCGGCACCGGCGGGGTGGCTGCGCCCGCCGTCCCCCGCATGGGCACGACCACGTCGGCCTGCGGACTGTGCGGGAGCGCCGCCATCGACGAGCTGGCCGAGCGGATGCGCCCGCTCGACGACCCGGTGGCCGTCCACGCAGCCGCCATGACGGCTGTGCCGCTTCGCGTCCGCGCCATGCAGTCGCTGTTCGAGGCCACGGGTGCGGTGCACGCGGCGGCGCCGTTCGACGCGGCCACGGGTGACGTGTGGCTCGTCCGTGAGGACATCGGTCGCCACAACGCCGTCGACAAGGTGGTCGGCCGACTGCTGCTCGACGGCCGGCTTCCCGCCACCGGGGCGGGCCTCTTCGTGAGTGGCCGGGCATCGTTCGAGATGGTGCAGAAGGCGTGGGCGGCCGGGTTCGGGCTGGTGGCCGCCGTGAGCGGGCCGTCGTCGCTGGCCGTGCACACGGCCCGGCGGGCCAACGTGGCCCTCGTCGGCTTCCTGCGGGAGACCTCGTTCAACGTGTACGCGCCCACGCCGCTGGCCTAGAACGGATCCTGCTGTCCGCCCCTCCTCCCCCCGGTCGAGTGCTGCGTCACGGCCTCACACCACCACGACGGACCGGAGCACCTCCCCCCGATCCATGCGCTCGAAGGTCTTCTCCACGTCGTCCAGTCCGATCGTCTCCGAGACGAAGGCGTCGAGGTCGAGGCGACCGCGCAGGTAGAGGTCGACGAGGCGGGGGAAGTCCCGTGCCGGCAGGCAGTCCCCGTACCACGACGACTTCAGGGCGCCGCCGCGGGCGAAGAGGTCGACGAGCGGCACGTCGATCCTCATGTCCGGGGTGGGAACGCCCACCTGCACCAGGGTGCCGGCATGGTCGCGGGCGTAGAAGGCCTGCCGCCAGGTCTCGGGACGCCCCACCGCCTCGATCACCACGTCGGCGCCGAACCCGTCGGTGAGGGCTCGCACGGCGGCGACGGGATCGGCCCGCGTGGCGTCGACGGTGTGGGTAGCGCCGAAGCGCGACGCCCATTCCAGCTTGCGCGCGTCGATGTCGACGGCGATGACCTTGCGGGCGCCCATGAGCGCAGCGCCGGCGACGGCCGCACTCCCCACGCCGCCGCACCCGATCACCGCCACCGTGTCACCGAGTCCCACGCCGCCGGTGTTCACGGCGGCACCGAAGCCGGCCATCACCCCGCAGCCGATGAGACCGGCCGCCTCGGGACGGGCCCGGCGGTCGATCCTCACGCACTGCGCCGCCGCCACCAGCGTCCGCTCCGCGAACGCACCGATGCCGAGGGCCGGGCTGAGCGGGGTACCGTCGGCCAGAGTCATGGGCTGGGTCGCGTTGCGGCTGTCGAAGCAGTACCAGGGGCGGCCTCGCTGGCACGAGCGACACCCACCGCAGGGTGCCCGCCAGGCGATGACGACGTAGTCGCCGGCCGCCAGTCCGGCCACCCCATCGCCCACCCGCTCGACCACACCCGCCGCCTCGTGCCCGAGCAGGAACGGGAAGTCCTCGCTGATGCCTCCCCCGCGGTAGTGGAGGTCCGTGCGGCACACGCCGCACGCCTTCACGGCGACGAGCGCCTCACCCGGCCCCGGGTCCGGGACGACGATCGTCTCCACGCTGACCGCCCGACCCTTGGCCCCGGCGACCACTGCTCGGACCCGATGCGTCATCCAACCTCCTCTCGCTGCCCAGCAATCGTGTCACGATGCCGTGGGGCCCGCCGGTATCATTTGGGTGGAACGTGGGCTCGACCAGGAGGCGTTTCCATGAGGCGGCAGGGCTTCCTCCGGACCACCGCAGCCGGACACCAGAGCCCCGACGAGGCCGTCCTACCGCCGGCGGGAAGCTCGGATCCCGTCGTCGATTGGCGATACCCCGGGCGCCTCTCCCCGCACGAGATCGACGAGGCCGCGGTGGCCGGGGGCTGGAGCCCCAAGAGCCGCTACGCCCGGCGGGCCGAGGTCGAATGGGTGCGACCACTCACGCCGACGGGCACGGTCCACCTCGGCCTCCGCGTCGTCGACGACGACCCGTTCGAGCACGCCCCGGGCCAGTTCGTCGGCGTGGAACTGGGCGTCGAGGGCCTTGGCTATGCCCGCAGCCCGTATTGCATCCTGTCTGCGCCGAGGGACGATCGCCGCTTCGAGCTCGTCGTCCGCATCGTTCGCAACGGTCCGGTGTCCCGATACCTGGGGTCGTGCCAGCCGGGCGAGGTGATCGCGTTCCGAGGGCCGACCGGGCGGTCGATGGTGCCCAAGGACGACGACCGCGACCTCGTGCTCATGGCCACGGGCGTCGGCGTCGGCCCGCTGCACTCGCTGGCCGTCCATCTGCTGCGCGCCGGCTTCGAGCGGTCGATCACCTTGTACTGGGGCCTGCGGCTGGCGGATGACAGCTTCCTCACTGACGACCTCGACGCGCTGGCGCAGCGCCATCCCAACTTCTCCTACCGGATCACCCTCTCGCAGCCGCCCCACGACTGGCGCGGGTTGCGGGGACGGATCACTGAGTCCGTGCCGCCATTGCTCCCGGCGCTCGGCGGCACCCGCTTCTACCTGTGCGGGAACGGCGCGATGACCGAGGAGATGGCGACCGCCCTCTCCGACATGGGAGCGGCTGAGGAGTACATCTACCAGGAGCACTACTTCAACCAGAAGCACGTTCCCGACCCGTCCGTGCTCGCCGCCATCCGGGCGCGCTTCGTCGCCGCCGACCTGTTCTCGCCCCTGGCCCACCAGCAGGCGCACGCTGCCCTGTTCCACCTCGACTCGCCCCTCGGCGGCGCTCGCGGCAACGCCGACCCGACCGCCCCGAGCGAGGTGGGCCGGCGCATGCCGCGGGTGGTGGAGCGGGCGTCCCACCGGGTGGCCGGCGACCGCGGGAGCTGACGCCCGGCGGGCCCGGCCGTCAGCCGACGTCGAGCTCCACGCGCCGGAGGCCCTGAGCGTTCATGGCCACGACGACCGTCGACGCGCTCATCAGCACGGCCCCGGCCGCCGGGGACAGGGTGAGCCCGGCCCAGGCGAGGGCACCGGCGGCGAGCGGGATGGCGAACAGGTTGTACCCGGCGCCCCACGCCAGGTTCTGGAGCATCTTCCGGTAGCTGGCGCGCGACAGCCGGATGACGCCGACGACCGCTCTCGGGTCCGAGGAGGCGAGGACGACCCCCGCCGACTCGATTGCCACGTCGGTGCCGGCGCCGATGGCGATGCCGACGTCGGCGCGGGCCAGGGCGGGCGCGTCGTTCACCCCGTCGCCCACCATGGCCACCGTGAGACCCCGGTCCCGGAGATCGGCCACCGCCGCGTCCTTGTCCTCAGGGAGCACCTCGGCGAACACCTCGTCGATGCCGAGGTCGGCGGCGACGTCGTCGGCCACCTGGCGCGCGTCGCCGGTGATCATCACGACGCGCACACCGAGGCGGTGCAGCGCGTCGATCGCCTGGCGCGACTCGGGCCGCACCTGGTCCTCCAAGGCCAGCGCAGCGACCACCTGCTCGCCCCGCACGACGTAGAGCACGGCGGCACCTCGGGCCCGCCACTGCCCGGCGTCGCTGGCCAGCGCCGCCGGCTCGGTCAGGTTCCGCTGGCGGAGCAGGGCGGGACCGCCCACCGCCACCTGGACACCGTCCACAGACGCCTCCACGCCCCGGCCGGCGATGGACCGAAAGCCCACGGCACCGAGGCGGCGCACGTGCTGGTCGGACGACGCCTCGGCCACTATGGCGCGGGCGAGCGGGTGCTCGGAGTCGGCCTCGACGGCGGCGGCCAACGACAGGGCCTCCTCCCGGGACACCCCGACGGTGGCCAGCCCCGTCACTGCGTGGGCGCCCTTGGTGAGCGTGCCCGTCTTGTCGAACAGCACGGCCCCGACGGTGCGCATGCGCTCGAGGGCCAGGCGGTCCTTCACGAGGATGCCCGACCTGGCGGCGAGGGAGGTGGACAACGTGATGACCAGCGGAATGGCCAGGCCCAGCGCGTGGGGGCAGGCGATGACGAGCACCGTCACCGTGCGCACGAACGCGTCCTTCGTCTCGCCCAGCAGCGTCCAGGTGAGGAACGTGGTCGCGCCCGACACCACGGCGACGTAGCAGAGCGCGCCGGCGGCCCGATCGGCCAGCGCCTGCGCCCGCGAACCGGAAGCCTGGGCCTCGGCCACCAGGCGCTGGATGCCCGCCAGGGCTGTTTCCTCTCCGACGGCCTCGACCTCGACCCGCAGCGACGAGTCGACGGAGACGGTGCCGGCCACCACCCGTTGGCCGGCGCCCTTCGGCACGGGCCGCGATTCGCCGGTGATCATCGACTCGTCGACCTCGCCGTCGCCCTCGACCACCCGGCCGTCGGCCGGCACACGGCCGCCGGGCCGGACGAGGACCACGTCACCCGACCGAAGCTCCGCCACGGGGACGACCTCCGTCTCGTCCCCTCGCACCCGCTCGGCTTCGTCGGGAAGGAGGGCGGCGAGGGCGGCGAGGGCGCCCTGGGCCTGGCTCAGCGCCCGCATCTCGAGCCAGTGGCCCAGGAGCATGATCGTCACAAGGGTGGCGAGCTCCGGCCACAGGTCCACGTCGAGCAGCCCCGTCGCCGTGGCGGCCGACGCTCCGAAGGCCACCGACAGACCCAGGGAGATGAGCAGCATCATCCCCGGCTGGCGGGCTCGCAGCTCGCTCCAACCGCCCCGGAGGAACACGGGCCCGCCGTAGAGGAACACGATCGTGCCGCCGAGCACCGGCAGCCAGCGCAGGTCGTGGAACATGGGCGGCGTCCACCCCGTCAGCGTCCGCAGCATGTGGCTGTAGACCACGACGGGGACCGTCACCACCAGGCTCAGCCAGAAGTGCCGCCGGAACGCAGCGGCATGATCTCCGTGCCCGGCGTGGCCGCCGTGCCAATGCTCGGTCCCGGGCTGCGGTGGACGATGGTGCGGCCCGCCGTGCCCGCGCTCGGTCCAGGGCTGCGCTGGACCATGGTGCGGGCCGTCGTTCGCTGCGTCCCGGGCGGGGGCGCCCCCTCGTGCGTGGCCGGTTCGGCTGTCGTTCGCTGATGCCATGTCTGCCGTCCTCGTCCTCACGGTACCACCGAGCATATACCCCCTGGGGGTATATGCGAACCCCTACCCCCTAGTGGTATATTTTCCGAGAGGCGAACGGAGGCGACGATGGCGCAGACGACCCGCGGCTACACCGCCAGCAAGGGCCAACTCGGCGACCGTCTGGCCCGCATCGAGGGACAGGTACGGGGCATCGCCAAGATGGTCGACGACGACAGGTACTGCGTCGACATCCTCACGCAGATCAACGCCGTGCGCGCCGCCCTCGACAAGGTCGCGCTCGGGCTGCTCGACGGTCACGCCCGCCACTGCTTGGTCGGCGGGGGTGGCGGACCCACCGATCCGGACGAGCAGGTGCAGGAGCTGATGGGCGCGGTGGGCCGCATGATCTCGCGCTGACCCGTCTGCCAATACGCTCGCGGCCATGGGAATCGTTCGGTCGGCACGCAGAGTCCGTTGGCCGCTGGTCGTGCTGGTGGCGGCGACGCTGCTGGCTTCGCCGCCGTTCCCGGCTCGGGCCGGCGTCACGGCCGGCGAGGACGTGTTCAACTTCGGCGACGCCGGGTTCTTCGGCTCGACGGGCAAGCTCACGCTGAACGGGCCGCTCGTCGGCATCGCGGCCACCCCGTCCGGCAACGGCTACTGGCTGCTGGCACGCGACGGCGGTGTGTTCGGCTACGGCGACGCCGCGTTCCACGGGTCGACGGGGAACCTGCGGCTGAACCAGCCGGTCGTCGGCTTGGCCTCCGACCCGAAGAACCGGGGCTACTGGTTCGTGGCCGCCGACGGCGGGATCTTTGCGTTCGACGTGCCGTTCTTCGGCTCCATGGGTGCCCAGCCCCTCAACCAGCCGGTCGTGGGCATGGCCGCCAGCTCGACCGGCGCCGGGTACTGGCTGGTGGCCCGGGACGGCGGCATCTTCGCCTTCGGTGACGCCCGCTTCGCCGGTTCCACGGGCAACATCCGGCTCAACCAGCCCATCGTCGCCATGGCTGCGGATCCCGACGGCTCGGGCTACTGGTTCGTGGCCGCCGACGGCGGCGTCTTCGCCTTCGACGCCACCTTTGCCGGAGCGGCCACCGGGAAGCTGTCCACCAACGATCGGGTCGTCGGCATGGCGGCCCACCCCAGCGGCAAGGGGTACTGGATCGTCACCGCCGCCGGCAAGGTGCTGCCGTTCGGGGACGCCGAGTCGTTCGGCGACGCCTCCACGGCGGTCCGTTCGATCACCGGCATCGCCGGCCACCCCGGCGGGCGCGGCTACTGGCTCACCGCCAACCGGCCGCTCGCCCGTCCGCCCGGTGCCCTCCTGAGCGGGCCCTCGGACTCCATCCGCGCCACCATGGGGTCCTACTGCTGGAAAGCCGATGCCACCGCCCCAGCGCTGTGCGCCGACACGTTCGGCTTCCCGTCCACCGCCTCGATCCTCAACGTCCGCCGGGGCGACACGGTCTCCGTGCGGTTCGAGGCACCGGACAACCCACTGGGCGCCCGGGTGTTCGTGGTCGATGCCGCCCCGACCGACGCCGGCAGCGTCCGCGAGATGCCGGCGTCCAACCCCACCGCCTTCACCGCCGATCTGGCTCCGGGGCTGTACAGGATGGGCCTGTCGACCAGCTGGGTGCAGGGCGACGCCTCCTACAGCTTCCGGCTCAACGTGCGCTGATCGCCACCCCGCGGCTGGTGTCGTGACGGGCCGTCGCTGGCGGCCGTGGCGGTTGGCCGCTCACCACTCGAACTGCACGGACGCTCGCTCGCCGAGCAGCGGCCGGAGGAGCTCGGCCAGGACGCGCTGGTGGGCCGGGTGGTCGACGTAGGCGCGCCACCCGTCGGCGTCGTCCAGGTCGGCCACCACGACGAAGTCCCAGTTCCCCTCGCGCAAGCCGGCATCGCTCCCCACCCGGTAGTCCCGCAGGGCGGGAATGGCGGCCGGGAGCGTTTGGAGGGCGCTCTCGAGGGCGGCCACCTGCCCGGTGCTGGTGCCCGGCGCCCACCGGAACATCGCCACGTGACGCAACACCCCGCGCATCCTACGGGTGGGATGTCGGTGCCGGTCCGTGCGGGGACTCGCCGGGGGCACGCCCGAGCCCGTCCTCGTCGGGGTTCACGCCCCGAGCTCGTCGGCAAGGGCCAGCCAGCGCTCCTCCGCCTCGGACAGCCGTGCCTCTGCGTCGGCCAGCCGGTGAGCCACACCCGCCAGCGCGGCGTGGTCGGTGGTGCCGGCAGCCAACTGTTCGACGAGGCCGTCGCGTTCCGCGGCCGCGTCGGCCATCGCCCGTTCAGCCAGGCCGAGCAGCCGTCGCAAGGTGCTCGGGGACCGTGCCTTGACGGGCGCCGGCCCCGCCGATGCCGCAGTCGCCGGGATCCCGTTCGGCGCGCCGCCGACCGCCGTCGGGCGCACGGATGGCGCCGCATGCCCGGTGCCGGCGGTCGGGGAAGCTCGCGCTGCTGCGTAGCCGGCGTACCCGCCGGGCGCCAGGGCGGCGCCGCCCCGTCCGTCCAGGACGACGACGTCCTCCACCGTGCGTTCCAGGAAGGCGCGGTCGTGACTGACGACGACGACCGTGCCAGGCCACGCGTCGAGATGGTCCTCCAGCGCTCGGAGCGTGTCGAGGTCGAGGTCGTTGCTCGGCTCGTCGAGGAGCAGGACGTTCGGCATGGAGCTGAGGACGAGCAGGAGCTGGAGGCGGCGCTGCTCTCCTCCGGACAGCGTTCCCACCGGGGCCCACTGGGAGTCGGAGTCGAACCAGAACCGCTCCATCAGGCGGGCCTGGGCCCAGCTCGGCTGCCCACCGCCGGCCACCGCGTCTCGGACGCGCTGGGTGGGGTCGAGGTCGCGGCCGGTCTGGTCGTAGTAGCCGAGGGACACTGTTGGCCCCATCTCGACCGTGCCGGAAGTGGGAGTGAGCCGGCCTGCGATGACATCCAGCAGCGTCGACTTGCCGGAGCCGTTCGGTCCCACCAGCCCGAGCCGGTCGCCGGGGCCGATGTCGAGGTCGAGCCCTTCGAACAGAGGCCTCCCGGCGCCGAACCGGTGCGTGACGCCGTGCAGCTCGATGACCCTGTCGCCGAGCCGGGGGGTGCCACCCCAGCGTCCCCCTCCGGCGAGGTCGAGGTCCCCCGGCCGGTCGGGTGCCGGACCCCGTCCCTCGACGATGGCGGTCGCCGTGGCGATGCGGGCCTTCGGCTTCCGCGTCCGGGCCGGTGCGCCGCGACGGAGCCACGCCAACTCGGCACGGGCGAGGTTGCGCCGCACCGTCTCCGCTGCGACCTCCTGCTCGGCCCGCTCGCCCGCAGCGGCCAGATAGCCGCTGTAGCCGCCGTCGTGCACGTAGCCCTTGCCGCGGTCCAGCTCGAGGATGCGCGTGGTCACGCGGTCGAGCACATGGCGGTCATGGGTGACGATCACCAGCCCGCCCCGGAACCGGGACAGGCGGTCCTCCAGCCAGGCGATGGCGTCGAGATCGAGATGGTTGGTGGGCTCGTCGAGGACGAGCAGATCGACATCGTCCACCATCACCCGGGCCAGGGCCACGCGCTTGGCCTGACCGCCCGACAGCGTGTCCACCGTGGCGTCCGCCAGACCACCCATGCCAAGTCGCTCGAGTACGGCGGCGGCCTCCCAATGCGGGCCCACCGCGGACCGCACGTCGCCATTGGGCAGCTCCGGCCGCTGCGACAGGAAGCGGATCCGGACGTCCCGCCCCCGCCGGACGACTCCCTCCTCCGGTTCGCCCGCCCCGGCCAACACCCGCAGCAGGGTCGACTTGCCGGTGCCGTTGCGGCCGACCACGCCGAGCCGGTCACCCGTGCGCACGGTGACCGACAGGTTCTCGAACAGGGGCCGGTCCGGTCGCCGCGCCGTCACCCGCTCGAGGTCGACCAGGATCACCGGTCCAGGCTACGAGCCCCCGCCCAGCCGTCGAGAGGCCCGCAGCCGTCGAGGGCCTGCGGCCGTGCCGGCGAGGGCGGGCGGGTTCCGGCCGGCGGGTTCCTGTCACAGGGTACTGGTAGAGTCGAACGTATGTTCGGTGCAGCGGCGATGCGGGATGTGCGGGAGGTCGCGGGCCGGTACGCAGCCGGCTTCGACGCTGCGCTGGTCACCGCTGCCGATGCGCAGCGCATCGTCATAGACGCCACGGCCGCAGCCACATGTTGGCCACGGTCGTGGCGATGGCGGCTAGGAGGGTGGCCGAGACCGAGCTGTGGCGCACGTTCGGAGACGCGAGCGCGGCGCACCACCTCGCCCGCACCGCAGGCACGAGCATCACCAAGGCCAAGGAGGCTCTGGACAGTGCCGCTCGGCTGGGCGGACTGCCGGCCGTGGAGGCGGCGGCCCGCCGGGGCGAGCTCTCGCCGTCGCAGGTGGCCCCCATCACCGACGCTGCCTCCAAGGCACCGGGAGCGGAGGCGCGACTTCTGACGACGGCGAAGACGGCATCGCTCGGCGAACTGAACGACGCCTGCGCGCGAGCCAAAGCGGCAGCCGAGCCGGACGAGGGCGCCCGCCACCGGGCCGTCCACGCAGCACGATTCCTGCGCCGCCGCCCCTGTGCCGATGGCGGTGCGGAACTGCTCTACCACTCCACGCGCGACGAGGTGGCGGAGGTGTTCGCCATCGCGCCGGGCTGGGCCGACCGGCGCTTTCGTACGGCCCGGGGCGTCGGCACGCGCGAGCCCGCCGAGGCCTACCTGGCCGACGGCCTTCTTGACTCGGCCCGAGCATCGTGCGTGCGCACCGGTCCGGCGGCGCCCGGCAACCAGCTCGACGCCGAGCCAGCCCGCCCAGGGCAGGCCGGGTCGGTGGGGCTCGGTGCGCATGTGGCCGGAGCTGGTAGGCCTCGACCACCCAGCCCGGCCAAGGTGATCGTGCGCATCGACTGGGACGCCCTGATCCGCGGGTGGCCGATCGACGGCGAGATCTGCGAGATCAACGGACTTGGCCCGGTGGCGGTGTCGGCCGTTCGGGCGATGATCGCCACCGACGACCCCTTTCTGGCCGCCGTGGTGACCAAGGGGGTGGACGTGGTCAACGTGGCCCATCTCGGCCGGCGGGCCACCGTCTTCCAACGCACGGGACTCGAGTGGCTCAGTCCCGAGTGCATCACCCTGGGGTGCAGCGCCAAGGCGCACCTCGAGATCGACCATCGCGAGCCGTGGGCCACGAGCAAGGTCACGCTGTTACGGGCGCTCGAGAACCACTGCCCGCACCACCACGACAAGAAGACCTACGAGGGCTGGGCCCTGGTCGAAGGCACGGGCAAGCGGCCGATGGTGCCGCCGGACGATCCCCGGCATCCCCGGCACCAGCACACGGGTCCGGCGCCGCCCGAGACCGGTGACGCGGCCTGAGTCGAGGCCCCGCGGTAACGACGCCGGCCATCCCTGCGCGTCCGGGGCGCCGACAGGTCGGACGTCGGAAGCGGTCGAGCAGACCGGCGGCGGGAAGGCCGCCCCTGCCGACTCGCGCCGACAACTCGCGCGACGCCCGGGGGCCGAAGGCGGGAAGGCCGCCCGTGCCGGCCCGCGCCGACAACTCGGGCCTGCAGGCGGACGGCAACCGTGCCGGCCAGCTCCGATGGGGCCGGCGCGGCCGCGGCACCGCGTCACGACATGGAGCGGCGGACCCAGGCATCGGCGGCTTCGGTGAGCCGGGAGATCGCATCGGGAAGTCGACCCTCCGCCACCTCGGCGATGGTCACCTGCTCCAGGACCGCCCGGAGGCTGGCACGGGTGGCGACCCAGACGTCGCGCAGGGCCTCGGCCGGGCCGGGATAGTCGAGATCCTCGAGCGCCTCGCCGCGCACATCGGCCAGCGGACCCTCCACCGTGCGGATGACGTCCGCCACCGTGATGCTGTCGGCCGGCACGGCCAGCCAGTAGCCACCCACGGACCCCCGCTGGCTGGCGACGATCCCGGCCCGACGGAGGTCAGCCAGGATGTTCTCCAGGAAGTTCACCGAGACGCCCTGGCGCGCCGCGATCACGTCGCCCTTCATCGGGCCGTCCCCCGCCGCCGCCAGCTCGACGAGCGCCCGCACCGCATAATCGACTCTCGCCGAGATCCGCACCCTCCAAGCTTGCCTCAGGGCCGTACCCGTTCAGGGTCGGCGCAGCACGCCGAGCCGGCCCAGCACGACCAGCACGCCGCCCCCAGCACGACCGGGCGGTCAGCCGGCCTGCACCGCGGACCTGGCGCCGGCGGCCAGAGGGCGGAGGTGGATCTCCGAGCCCGGCGCCAGCGAGAGCCGGTCGGCTTCTCCACGGGTGAGCTGCACCCACAACTCCTGGTCCCCCACCACGGCGTCGACCTTGACCTCGAATCCGAGCCGGACGAGGCGCACCACGGTGGCGGGAACGGTGCCGACGTCCGGGTCGCTGAACACCTCCAGGTCGTGAGGCCGCACGAGCCTGCCGCCGAGCCTGGTCACGGGACCGAGGAAGCTCATCACGAAGTCGTTGGCCGGCCGGTCGTACAGCTCGTCGGGCGGACCGACCTGCTCGACGGTGCCGTTGTTGATCACCACGATCTCGTCGGCCACCTCCATGGCCTCCTCCTGGTCATGGGTGACGAACACGGTCGTCACGTGGACCTCGTCGTGCAGCCTCCGCAACCACTCGCGGAGCTCCTTGCGCACCTGGGCGTCGAGGGCGCCGAACGGCTCGTCGAGCAGCAGGACGTTGGGCTCCACGGCCAGGGCACGGGCCAGGGCCATGCGCTGGCGCTGACCGCCCGACAGCTGCGACGGCAGGCGGTCGCCGAACTGCTCGAGGTGCACCAGTTTGAGCAGCTCGTCGACCCGCCGACGCACCTTGTCCTTGGGCTGCTTGCGGATCTCGAGCCCGAAGGCGACGTTGCGGCGCACGCTGAGGTGCTTGAAGGCGGCGTAGTGCTGGAAGACGAATCCCACGTTGCGGCGCTGGGGCGGCAGCGCGGTGGAGTCCTGGCCGGCGATCTCGACGGTGCCGCTGTCGGGCTGCTCGAGGCCGGCGATGATCCGCAGCAGGGTGGACTTACCCCCGCCGCTCGGACCGAGAAGAGCGGTGAGCGACCCCGACGGGATCTTCACCGACACGTCGTCGAGGGCGGCGAAGTCGCCGAAGCGCTTCGTGACATGACTGGCGCGGATGCTCACCGGGCTCGCTCCTCGGGACGCAGAAGGTTGATGACCACGAGGATCACGATCGCCACCGCCGCGAGCACGACGGAGGCGGCGTACGCCGTGGTCTGGTCGAAGTTCTGGAAGCGCTCCTCCACGACGAGGGTGACCGTCTGGGTCTGGTCGACCAGTCGCCCGGACACGACCGCCACCGCTCCGTACTCGCCGAGCGCCCGGGCCAGGGTCAACACCACGCCGTAGGCCAGCGCCCACCGGATGGACGGGAGGGTGATGCGCCGGAAGGTCTGCACCTTGCCGGCGCCGAGGGTCCAAGCGGCCTGCTCCTGCTCGATGCCGATCTCCTCGAGGACCGGCGCCACCTCGCGCACGACCAGCGGCAGCGACACGAACACGGTCGCCAACACCATCCCGGGCAGAGCGAAGATCACCTGGACGCCCCTGGCCTCCAGCCATCCGCCGACGGGAGCGAACTTGCCGTAGACCAGGATGAGCGCCAGACCGACGACGACGGGAGAAACGGCGAGCGGCAGGTCGATGAGCGCGCTGAGGACCCGCCGCCCCGGGAACCGGTGGCGCACGAGCAGAAGAGCCACGCCCACGCCGAAGACGGTGTTGAGCAGCACAGTCCAGAACGCCACGATGCCGGTGATCTTGAACGCGTGCACGACCGACGGGTCGCCGAGGGCGTCGAGCACTGGGCTCACTCCATGCTCGAACGTGCGCCAGAACACGAGGCCGACGGGCAGCACGAGGAGCAGGCCGAGGTAGCCAAGCGCGAGGGCCCGCAGCCCGAGCCCGGACCGTCGGGTACGCCCGTCCGCCGCCCGCCTCCGGCCGCCGGCCGCACCTATGGTCGATCGCTGCCTGCGGCCTGGTCCATGGCTGCTGTCCCGAACAGAGGAATCGGTGCCCGCGGCGCCGCCCGGGCCGTCGCCCGCGCCCGAGACAACGACGTCACGCACGGCGGGCCGCCCAGCGCTGGAGGGCGTCGAGGCCCACGAGGACGACGAGGGCGACGACCAGGAGCACCGTGGCGACAGCGGCCGCACCGGTGGTGTTGTCGGTCTCGATCTGCCCAAAGATGTGCACCGCCGCCACCTGGGTCTTCAGCGGCAGGTTGCCCGAGATCAGCACCGTGGACCCGAACTCGCTGATGGCGCGGGCGAAGGCCAGGGCGGTGCCGGCCGAGATGGCGGGCAGGAGGTTCGGCAGCACGACGCGGCGGAAGACGGTGAGACGGCTGGCGCCCAGCGAGGCGGCCGCCTCCTCCATCTCCCGGTCGAACTCGAGGAGGACGGGCTGCACGGTGCGCACGACGAAGGGCAGGGTCACGAACAGCAGCGCCACCACGACTCCGGCTCGGGTGTAGGCGAGGCTGATGCCCACCGGGCTTTCGACCCCGTAGAGGGCGAGGAGCACCAGGCCGGCCACGATGGTGGGGAGGGCGAACGGCAGGTCGATGAGGGCGTCGACGATGCGCTTGCCGCGGAAGTCGTCGCGCACGAGCACCCAGGCGATGAGGGTGCCGAACACCACGTTGACCAGCGCCACGAACAACGACGCACCGACGGTGAGCCGGATGGCGGCGGCCGCCTCGGGTGCCGTGACGGCGTCCCAGAACGCCGTCGTCCCGTCCTCGCTGGCCCGCCACACCACGGCACCGAGCGGGATCAAGACGAGGAGGCTGAGCCACATGGTGGCCAGGCCGGCACCGAAGATGGTGCCGCGGTTCAGTCCCGCCAGGCCCCGGGGCCCCGCCACACGGGCGGGGCCCCCGAGCGCCACGGGTGCACTAGCCAACGGAGACGCCGATCTTCCGCTCGACGTCCGCCATGACGCCGCCGGCCGGATCGAAGAACTTCTCGGAGACCGCGGCCCAGCCCCCGAAGGTGGAGATGTCGAACTGCCCGCTCGGTGTCGGGAAGTCGAAGGGGGCATCCACACCGTCGATCACGGGCCGGTACCCGTTCTTGGCGAAGATCTCCTGCGCCTCCTGGCCCTGGAGGTACTCGAGGAACGCCTTGGCCTGCTCGGGGTACTTCGACGAGGAGGTGACGGCGGCCGGGTTCTCGATGAGGATCGTGTCGTCGGGCACCACGTAGTCGATGGCCTGGCCCTTCTGCTGGGCGAAGATCGCCTCGTTCTCGTAGGCCAAGAGGACGTCTCCCTTGCCGGACGTGAACGTCTGGAGCGACTTGCGGGCACTGTCGTCCTGCACGGGCACATTGTGGAACAGCTTGTCGAGGTAGGAGACGCCGTCGGCTTCGACCTTGCCGAGCTGGCTGGCCTGCCCGTAGGCGGCCATGACGTTCCACCGGGCTCCACCCGAGGTGAACGGGTTGGGCGTGATGACCTCGACGCCGGGCTTCACGAGGTCGGCCCACGTCTTGATGTTCTTGGGGTTGCCCTTGCGCACCACGAAGACGGTGAGCGACTGGGTCACCATCCCCTTGTGCTCGCCAGCGTTCCAGTCCTCGGCGACGAGGCCCTTCTTCACCAGCCGGGTCATGTCGGGCTCGAGGGAGAAGGCCACCACGTCGGCGGTCAGGCCCGCTTCGACGGCCCGGCTCTGGTCGCCCGAGCCGCCGTAGGACTTGGTGAACGTGATGTTCTTGCCCTCGGGCGTCTTGGAGAAGGCGTCGGTGATCTGGTCGTAGGCCTCCTGCGGTGTGGAGTACGCCACCAGGGCCAGCTTGGCGGCGGGCAGGGCGGCGCCGTCGCCGGCGGCCGTCCCCGCCGCAGTCGACGACGAGGCCGCCTTGGTGTCGTCGTCGCTGTCGCTCGAGCAGGCGGCGAGGCCGATCACGAGGACGGCGAATAGGGCGGTCAAGCGGGTCTTCATCGTTGCTCTCCCAGGAGATGGTCGTATTCCAACTGATCTTGTTGGGAAGGTACGGCACCGGCGCCGAAACTTCAACACAAATCTGATGCGTTGGATCAAGTTTCCACCGCTGGTCGTGCGCCCGAGCGCGCCCGCCGGGAATTCTTGATGAATCCGATCAGGTTTCTCGTGTTTGGGGGTAGGATGGACCCAACCGGGACCCGGCCGGTGCACGCGCAGGGAGTCAGGCACCACCGGGCGCCAGGAAAGGAGGGACGGAGATGAGCCAGACAATCGACGTGGAGGTCGGCCCGGGAGCGATCAGCCCCGAGGCGCTGGCCGACATCGAGAAGTTCGAGCGCATGCTGGCCCGCTACCTGGCCGGCGACCTGGAGGAGGACCGCTTCCGCATCTTCCGGCTCAACAACGGCATCTACGGCCAGCGCCAGGGCGGCCACAACCAGATGGTGCGGGTGAAGGCCCCGTACGGCGCCCTGCGCCCGGAGCAGCTGGAGATGCTGGCGCACGTCGGCGACACCTACTCACGCGGCTGGGGCCACATCACCACCCGGCAGAACCTGCAGTTCCACTTCGTGCAGCTCGAGCGGGTCCCCGACGTGCTCCGCGACCTGGCCTCGGTCGGCCTCACCACGCGCGAGGCGTGCGGCGACACCGTCCGCAACATCACCGGCTGCCACCTGGCCGGCGCCTGCCCCTACGAAGTCCTCGACATCAGCCCGTGGGCGGAAGCCGCGTTCCGGCACTTTCTCCGCAACCCCTACGCCCAGCGGCTGCCCCGCAAGTTCAAGATCAACTTCTCGGGCTGCGTCACCGACTGCGGCCAGGCCATGTTCAACGACGCCGGCGTCATCGCCGTCAACCGCCCCAACGCCGACGGCACGCTCGAGGCCGGGTTCCGGGTGTTCTTCGCCGGCGGCCTGGGCGCCAACCCGCATCCCGCGGTGGCACTGGAGGAGTTCACCCGCCGCGAGGAGCTGATCCCCACCCTCGAGGCCCTCCTGCGCACCTTCGACCACTACGGCAACCGCGACAACAAGCTCCGGGCCCGCATGAAGTGGCTCGTCGACACCATGGGCGCCGACAAGGTCCGTGAGCGGATCCTGAAGGAGCGCAAGCTCCTCCTGGCCGCCACCACCTGGTCACCCGACCTCCCGCCCTACGTGGCCGACCACGGCGACGCCCCGGCCGGCACCTCCACCACCACCGCCCCCACGCCCATGGGCTGGGGGACGAACGTCGTGTTCACCAGCCGCGACCCCTACGGCCGGTGGGAGAACGCCAACGTCGTGCGCGGCGTGGCCAAGGGCACCGTGTCGGCCTATGCGTACGCCCGCCTCGGCGACATCACCTCCGACCAGTTCCGGGCCGTCGCCGCCCTCCAGCGCGAGCTGGGGGTCGAGGTGCGGGTCACGAACCGCCAGAACTTCGTCTTCCGCGATCTCACCGACGAGCAGCTCCCCACCCTCCACGCCCGCCTCGACGCCATCGGCATGGCCGAGCCCGGTGCCGAGCTGGCCCGCGACGTGGTGAGCTGCCCGGGCGCCGACACCTGCAACCTCGCCGTCACCCAGTCCCGCGGTCTGGCCGATGCCATCGGCTCCGCCCTGGAGGAAGCGGGGCTGGCCGACGTGGGCGGCGTGCGGATCAACATCTCGGGCTGCACCAACTCGTGCGGCCAGCACCACGTGGCCGACATCGGCTTCGTGGGGGTCGAGCGCCGGGCCCACAAGCGGTCCGCGCCGGGCTACCAGATGCTTCTCGGCGGCCACGTCGGCCTCGAGACCATCGAGTTCGGCCGCAAGGCCGTCCGCCTCCCTGCGAAGGCGGTGGGCCCAGCCACCGTGCGCGTCATCGGCCGGTTCGCCGCAGAGCGCGACGCGGGCGAGACGTTCACCACCTGGCTGGCCCGCTCCGGCGGGGCGGACGGCGTGGGGGCGACCCTGCAGGACCTCGACCTGTTCCCGCCGTTCGAGGAGGACCCGAGCTTCTACGTCGACTACGACGAGCAGGGTCCCTACGTCAGTGAGGTCGGCGTCGGGGAGTGCGCCGGGTCATGAACCGACATCCCGCGACGAGCACGGCGGGGGCCCGATGACGGCGCTGTCGACCGAGACCGATTCCCTCCCCGACCTCGGTGAGCTGGCCGCCGAGTCGGCCCGCCTGGAGAGGGCGCCCGCCGGCGCCGCCGTGCGGTGGGCCGCCGATCGCTTCGGCGACCGGCTGGTCATTGCCAGCTCCTTCCAGGACGCCGTGCTCATCGACATCGCCGAGAAGGCGGCCCCGGGCATCGAGGTCGTCTTCCTCGATACGCAGTACCACTTCGCCGAGACCCTGTGGTTCGTGGAGGAGGTCCGGCGCCGGTACAACCTGAACCTCACCGTGGTGAAGCCGCTCGACGAGGTGCGCCGGGACGACCGCTGGAAGGTCGACGTCGAGGGCTGCTGCGCGGTTCGCAAGGTCGAGCCCCTGGCCCGCTCCCTGGAGGGCAAGGCGGCGTGGATCACGGGGCTGCGACGGGCCGACGCGCCCACGCGTGCCCGCGCACCCGTCGTGTCGTGGGACCTGGCCCGCAACATGGTGAAGGTCAATCCTCTCGTCACGTGGACCGATGCCGACATGGCCGGCTACATCGCCGAGCACAACCTCCCGATCAGCCCGCTCAGCGAGCGCGGCTACCCGTCGGTGGGGTGCTGGCCGTGCACCCGTCCGGTGGCTCCCGGGGAGGACCCGAGGGCCGGGCGCTGGGCCGGCCAGGACAAGACGGAGTGCGGGCTCCACGTGTGACCCGGCCCCACGGCGCCGGCCTCACGGCGGGGTAGCGGGGTGCCGGCCACGCCCGCCGAGGTCCTCGGGTTCCTCGCCCGCAGCTCCAAGCGGGTCGCCGTCACCGTGGTGGGAGGCGTCCTGGTGCTCGTCGGGCTGGCCATGTTCGTGCTGCCCGGCCCCGGCATCCTGGTCGTCGTCCTCGGGTTCGCCGTCCTCGGCACCGAGTACGCCTGGGCGGCCGCCGCACTCGAGCGCACGAAGCGACTGGCCGAGAAGGCGGGCACCATCGCCAAGCACACGGCCGGCACGGCCGTCGGCACCGTCGGCCGCACGGTGAGACGCCCCTTCCGGCGCTGATCGGCACCGTCGGCCGCACGGTGAGACGCCCCTTCCGGCGCTGAGGCGCCACCGGACCGGCGACGCCGGGCCGGGAGCGGCCAGGCGGCGCGCAGGCGGGCCGGCGGACCAGGGGGCGCGCTACTTGGCGGGGTTCGGGACGCCGAGGCGGCTGACGGCCTGGAAGGCCTCGAGCATCTCGATGGGGATCGGGAAGATGATGGTGGAGCTGTTCTCGGCCGAGATCTCGGCCATCGTCTGGAGCTGGCGCAACTGGAGCGCGCCGGGCGACGCGGCGATGATCTGGGCCGCCTCCCCGAGCTTCTCCGCCGCCTGTAGCTCGCCCTCGGCGGCGATGATCTTGGCCCGCCGCTCCCGCTCGGCCTCGGCCTGGCGGGCCATGGCCCGCTGCATCTGCTCGGGCAGGTTGACGTCGCGGATCTCGACCCGGTGCACCTTGACGCCCCACGACTCGGTCTGGGCGTCGAGCGCCGCCTGGAGCTCCGAGTCGATCCGGTCGCGCTCGCTCAACAGCTGGTCGAGCTCGTGGCGGCCGACGGTGGACCGCAGGGTGGTCTGCGCCACCAGCTGCGACGACGAGTACCAGTCACGGATCCTCACCACCGACGCAGCAGGATCGACGACCTGGAAATAGGCGACTGCGTCGACGGTGGCGGTGACGTTGTCCCTGGTGATGACCTGCTGCGACGCCACGGGCACGGCGGCGATCTGCAGGTTGGTCTTGATGATCTTGTCGATGACGGGGATGACGAAGAAGATGCCCGGGCCCTTGGCGCCCACGCAGCGCCCGAGGCGGAAGATCACGCCGCGCTCGTACTCCTGCACGATCTTCACCGACGCAGCGAGGAAGACGAGCAGGGCAACGATCAGCACGAACAGCGCGCCTGCAACACCCTCCACGGTGACCTCCTCGTTCGGCAGGCAGACCCTACGGGACGGGGGCGCGCGAGGTGACGTGGACCGTCATACCGGTGAAACCGTCCACCACCACGGCCGCGCCGGGGCGCAGCGGGACGCGGCCCGAGGCGTTCCACAGCGATCCGTCCACGCGCACGGTGCCCGTGGCGTCGTCCCAGCGGACGACCGTGCCGGTGCGGCCGACCAGCGCCTCCATGCCGAGCTGGGGCGGCAGCTGGCGCAGCCGGCCGGCGGCCCGGAGCAACGGGGAGAAGCAGAACGGCAACCCCGCCGAGGCGGCGGCCGCCAGCACGACGGTGGCTGCGTCGCGGGCGAGGAGTCCGTACCCGACGCCCCCGGCAGCGAACAACCCGGCAGCGGCGAGCTGGTAGGCCGGTGCCGCCCACTGGCCCACCAGCAGCACGGTCCACAGGCACACGGCCCCGATGACGAGCAGCAGCGGCCACCACGGATGGCGCTGGTCCCCGGCGGCCGTGAAGGCGACGATCCCCAGGCCGAGGGATGTGAACCCGGCCACGCCAAGGGTCGGGAGGGCGACCTCGATCAGGAACAGGGCGGCGGACAGGGTGAGGGCGACGAGCACCACCGCAGGCGCGTCGGGGAGCCAACCCATGGACCAAGGGTACCGAGCGCCGGGCCCGCCTCGGCGCCTCCCTGTGACCCGTGGGCGCACGCGTTGGAGCCCCCGGCGAGGCCGGGGGCTCCGTGCTTCCCGGGGGGCGGGACGCTTCCATCGTACTCGATTCGCACCATCAAGTGGTCATTTGGCCGATAGGCAGGACGCAGGCAGGCGTTTACCGTAGGGAGTGCAGCAAGGGGGGCAGGGAGTGCGAGGAGGTCGGGAGGCGGACCCGACCTTCCTTGCGCCATGGTGGGGGGCGATGCGACGTGGCCGGGCCTTCGGGCCCGGCTTCGTTCGTTCTCCGGGTCAGGCCGCCTGCACGGGCCCGGCGCTGGCAACCAGCCGGATCTGGGCCAGATAGCACTCGGCGAAACGGCGAACTGCCTCCGGGCCGAACAGCCGGTGCGGGTGGCGGAAGGTGAGATGCAGCCGGCCGGACACGATCGCCGCGCCCACCGACAGGCCGAGGGGCATCCGAGCGGGGGTCGACAACCACAGCCGCGCCACCTCCCCGGCTTCACCGCCGAACGACGGCGCGTCGAGGCGGCCCAAATAGGAGAGGACGGCGCTGTCGAGCAGATGGTTGGCGGTGAGGGGCTGGAGGACGATCACCGACTGGCGGGCCCACAGAGCGAGCAGCCCGTTGCGGTCGAGCGCCTGCATGAGGGCGGTTCCGGTGCGGCTGCGGATGTTCCGCGCCGTCTGCGCGGCCACGGCCCGCAGCGCCTCCGCCGGGCTGGACCGGTCGGCCGACGTGGTGGACACACGGGCCGTCACCGAGAAGTTCCCCACCACACCCTCCCGCCACGGATCACCGCGCAGGTCGACGGGCACGAGCACGGCGATGCGGCCGTCCCGGAGCCCGTGGTCGGCGTTCCAGACCGACACGGCCAGGTGGAGGGCGGCGACGAGGATGTCGTTGTCGACGTCGGGGTCGGTCACACCGGCGAGGCTGGCCGGGTCGTTGGCCTCGACCGTCACCAGGTAGAACCCGTGGCCAGGCTCCCGGCCGGCGTGGTCGGGCATGAGGCGGGTGGGCCGGGCCAGGACGTCGCGCACCTTCTCCAGCGCCAGCTGGTACTTTCGGGCGATCCGGCGGCGGTGAGCGGCCACCGGCCGCACGGAAATCTCGCGCGACGCCAGGAACTGCACCGGCGGAAGCCGGACCGGGTGGGCGGCGTAGGCGCGGGCGACGGCGCGCAGCACCATGAGGGCGCCTGGGCCGTCGGCGGTCGCGTGGTTGACGTTCAGCATGAACACGTCGCCGCCGGGGTGGCGTGCCAACCGGGCCCGCATGGGCGGCGTGTCGGCGAGAGGCACGGCCACCTCCTGGAGCTCGACACGGACCCGCTCGAGGGCGGGGTCGTCGGGGCAGTCGACGACGAACAGGCGGTCTGCGCCCGGCGCCACCGATGCCAGCGACTGCCGGAGGCGCTCCTCGTCCAACGTACCGGCCACGCGTGCTTCGAGGTGGACCCCCCAGGGGCTGACCTCCGGGTCGAGCAACGGCAGGTGACGGTCGGGAGGACCGGCTGCGGGGTCGACGACGGGAACCCACTCGCAGTCCAGCTCGCAGCGATGGTCGCCCTGGCGCCCGCGGAGGACCCGGGCCACGTCGGCGGCCATGCCGGAGAGGTTGTGGAGGGCGACCCGCCCGAGCGCATACCGCGGCCCGCGCTCGGGACGCTGCCCGAGAGGCGACACACGGTCGACGTGGGCGGACACCCGGTTGCCGTCGATGGAGAGGTGGAGGCTGTTGTTCGCCACGTTCTCCCGGAGCGACAGGGCACCCGGGTGGTAGACGCGCCCGAGGTGGCGGTCGCGGTGGAAGCGGCCGCTGCGCTCCAGCCGCCGCAGGAGAGCTACAGGGTCGTCGAGGGCGGCCGCCGGACCAGCGGTCTCGCCCTCGGCGCCCGCCGTGCCGGCGGGCTCGTGGACCAGGGCCTGCAGCGTCGGCGGATCGGGCGGACAGTCCTCGACGGGCTCCGGCGCAGGCTCACTCACCCATCAACTCTATGTCCCGGGCCAGTACCGCCCCCGGGACCCCTGGGCCCGCACCCTCCCGCCGGAGCACGGCCTCGCACACCTGGCGCAGCTCGCACACCTGGGCAGCGGTGAGCCGGTCGAACAGGTGGCGACGGACGCTGTCGACGTGGCCGGGAGCGGCGGCCGAGAGAGTCGCCATCCCGGCGTCGGTGAGCACGGCCACGGCGCCGCGCCGGTCGCCCGGGGCGGGCCTGCGCTCGACCCAGCCTGCCTCTTCCAGCCGGGCGACGGCGTGGGAGAGGCGGCTGCGCGACGAGCCCGTCGCCACGGCCAGCTCGCTCATCCGCAGGGTCCGCTGCGGCGCTTCCGACAGCGTCGCCAGCACCACGTAGTAGGCATGGGGCATGCCCGCCCCTGCCTGCAACGCACGGTCGAGCTCGTCGAAGATCCGGCGGGTCGCGGTGAGGAACGCCCGCCAGGTCTCCTGCTCCTCGTCGCTCAGCCAGCGCGGCTCGGGCACGGCCGGAGCGTACCGCCAGGAATAGTTGACCTCTCAAGCATGTTGGCCGATCTGATCCCCCCGGAAGGAGCTGCGTCATGGCCATCACCCGCCTGAACCACGCCGTCCTCTACGTCCGCGACGCGGAGCGCTCGGCCGCGTTCTACACCGAGGCGCTCGGTTTCCGGGCGGTCATGACGACGCCGGGCGCCTTCTTCCTCCAGGCTTCGGGCTCGACCAACGACCACGACCTCGGGCTGTTCTCGATCGGCGAGGAGGCCGGCGCGTCCCAGGCCGGGCGGCAGACCGTGGGTCTCTACCACCTGGCGTGGGAGGTCGACACGCTGGCCGAGCTCGAGCGCGTCGCCGGCGTGCTGGCCGAGCGGGGCGCACTGGTGGGCTCCAGCGACCACGGCTCGACCAAGGCGCTCTATGCCCGTGATCCCGACGGCATCGAGTTCGAGGTCTCGTGGCTGGTACCAGCCGGCCTGCTCGACGACGAGGCGGTGGCCGGGAGATCCACCATCCGCCCGCTCGACATCGGCCGCGAGAAGCAGCGCTACGGCGCCGGCACCCGGGGCGGCATCGGCATCTCCATTCCGGCAACCGGGGCCTGACCGCCCTTCCGGGCCGCTACAGCATCCGCCCCGTCCACACGAGAGCGGCCACCAGCGCGGCCAGGAGGAGAACGACGCCGGCGGCGACGAACACCATCCCGATCTCCTTCTGCTCGGTGGTGTAGCCGACGCGCGTCCCGATCTTCTCGTAGACGCCCTTCAGCTCCTTTCCCGAGGCAGCCTCGAAGAAGGCACCACCGGTGGTATCGGCCAGGTCGGTCATGGCGGCCGCATCTGCGGGCACGGGGATGAGGCGGCCGCCGATGTCGACGGTGCCGTCCTCGGTGCCGAAGGCGATCGTCGTCACCGGGACCCCCTGCTCGACGGCGGCCTGAGCGGCGTCGCCGACGGGGGACCCCACGGTGGTGACGCCGTCGGACAGGAGGACGATGGCGGCCGTCTGCTCGCCGTCGGTGGTGCCGGCCCCCCCGGCGCTGGTGATGGCGTCGAGAGCGACGAAGATGGCGTCCCCGGCCGCCGTGCCCGGACCGGTGGTGAGGTTCTGGATCCCGGCCTCGACGGCGGTGTGGTCGGTGGTGGGGGTGGCCAGCACCCGCGTCGTGCGGTCGAACGACACGAGCCCGAGGCGCAGCCGATCGGGCAGATCGTCGACGAAGGACAGTGCGGCCTCCCGGGCCGCCTGGAGCCGGGTGGGCGCCACGTCGGTCGCCTGCATGGACGCCGACACGTCGACGACGAGCATGACGGTGGCCGCTTCCTTGGGCACCCGCTCGTCGCGCACCGGCCGGGCGAGGCCGACGACCAGGCCGACGAGGGCGAGCGCCATGGCCGCGGCGGGCACGTGGCGGCGCCAGCCGGGCCTCTTGGGGGCCACCGAGGCGAGGAGGTCGAGATTGGTGAACCGGACCGCGTAGTCCTTGCGGCGGCTCTGGAGGACCACGTAGGAGGCGGCCAGCCCTGCCACGACGAGCAGCAGCCAGAGGCGTCCGGCGGCGAGGAAGGTCATCGGCGGCGACGCCTCCTGGCCACGAACCGGACCACGTCGAGCATCCAGTCCCGGTCGGTCGACAACACGAGGTGCCCGGCGCCCGACGCCTTGACCGCCCGCTCCTTGGCGGCCACCTGGGCGCGGGCCGCCTCGGCGAAGCGGGCGCGTACCTTGGCGTTGGCCGTCTGCACCTCGAGCCGGCGGCCCGTCTCCGGATCGACGAGCGTGAGCAGGCCCACGGCCGGCAGCTGCGTCTCCCGGGGGTCGCGGATCTCGGCGACCACGACGTCGTGGCGGAAGGCCAGCGCCCGCAGCTCCTGCTCCCACGGGCCGGTGTCGAGCAGGTCGGAGATGACCACGACGAGGCTGCGCCGGCGGGCGGCCAGCCGGGCCCGGCGGAGGGCGTCGGCCAGGGCCACGGCGCCCTGCGGCGCCCGCTCACGGCGTTCGAGGCGGGACAGCAGGGCCAGCAGCGGGCCACGACCGCTGAGGGGTGGGACGACGGTGCAGCCCTGAGGCCCGCACAGGAGCGCCCCGATGCGGTTGCCGTCCCTGGCGGTGAGGAACCCGAAGGCGGCGGCCGCCGCCAGCACGTGGTCGCGCTTCTCACAGGCCGCCGTACCGAAGTCGAGGCTGGCCGAGTTGTCGACCACCAGCCACATCTCGAGCTCGCGGTCGGCCACGGTGGTGCGCACGTGCGGCGCCCCCGAACGGGCGGTGAGGCTCCAGTCCATGCGGCGGACGTCGTCGCCCGGCTCGTAGGGGCGACCGTCGCCCAGCTCGCTCCCGCCACCGGGCACCAGGCCCTGGTGGTCGCCCTGGAGGAGCCCGTCGAGCTTGCGCGTCACGAGCAGCTCCAGCTGGCGCAGCCGGCCCTCGCGGGCCGGGACGTCCGAGCGCGACGGCGGCGCCGGAGCCGGCGGCGGCGCGGTCACGACGCGACGGCGGCGGACAGGCCCTCGCCGTCCTGACCGGGGGTGATGCGCGGGGCGACGATGGTGCGCACCACACGCTCGACGATCTGCTCGGGGGTCACGCCATCGGCCAGCGCCTCGTACGACAGCAGGACCCGGTGGCGGAAGACGTCGCGGGCCACGTCGTAGATGTCCTGCGGGAGCACGTAGTCGCGCCGGCGGAGCAGCGCGAGGGCGCGGCCGGCGGCGACCAGGCCGAGCGTGGCCCGGGGGCTGGCGCCGTGGGCGATCTGCGGGGCGACGTCGGCCAGGTCGTGCTTGGCCGGCTCGCGGGTCGAGACCACCAGCCGGACTGCGTAGTCGACGACGGCGTCGTGGACGAAGACCCGGTCGGTCGCGCGCTGCAGCTCGATCAGCTCCTCGGGCGCGAGCACGGGCTTGGGCGACGGCGGGTCGACGCTCATGCGCCGCACGATCTCGCCCTCCTCGCGCGCCGACGGGTAGTCGATCAGCACCTTCATCAGGAACCGGTCCCGCTGGGCCTCGGGGAGCGGGTAGACGCCCTCGCTCTCGATCGGGTTCTGAGTGGCCATGACCAGGAAGGGCTCGGGCACCTCGTAGGTGGCGCCCCCGATGGAGACCTGGCGCTCCGCCATCACCTCGAGGAGGGCGGACTGGACCTTGGCCGGCGCCCGGTTGATCTCATCCGCCAGCACGAAGTTGGCGAAGACGGGGCCGAGCTGGACGTCGAAGGTCTCGCTGGACTGCCGGTAGATCCGGGTGCCGGTGAGGTCGGAGGGGATGAGGTCGGGCGTGAACTGGAGGCGGACGAAGGTGCCGCCGACCACCTCGGCCAGGGTCTCCACGGCCAGCGTCTTGGCCAGGCCGGGCACCCCTTCGAGCAGGCAGTGGCCCCGGGCCAGGAGGCAGGCCACCAGGCGCTCGATCACCTGGTCCTGGCCGACAATGACCTTCTTGACCTCGAA
Organism: Acidimicrobiales bacterium; assembly: GCA_036262515.1. GTDB lineage: Bacteria > Actinomycetota > Acidimicrobiia > Acidimicrobiales > JAHFUS01. Next base: position 27,282 of record DATAIT010000093.1, read on the forward strand.
CAGGGCCTGCTCGAGCTGAGCGGCGTTGGCGGCGACGGTGGCGTGGTCGGTCATCGTGCCAAGAGTACGACTGCGTCAAGGGGTAGGCGGCTCCGAGTCATGGATCGAGGATCGCTCGCCCACCTGGGTGCAGGCTGAGAAACGCCTGCGAATCCTCAGCCCAGCCCGTGGAGCTCCGGCTTCATCATCCGCCCCATCAGGGCGGCGACCACCTCCGCCGCCGGCGTCACCCCCTCGAGCACAGCGACCACCTGGTCGGCGATGGGCATCTCCACGCCGACCCGGGCCGCCAGCTCCACCACCGCGGCCGACGTCCGCACCCCTTCCGCCACCATCCGGGTGCCGCTGACGATCTCGGCCAGCGGCCGCCCCCGGGCCAGCTCCTCGCCCACCCAGCGGTTGCGGCTGCGCCGGCTGATACAGGTGGCGACGAGGTCGCCCATGCCCGTCAACCCGCCGAAGGTCAGG
>DATAIT010000094.1 GCA_036262515.1 Acidimicrobiales bacterium
GGTTTCCATGGGGCTGGGTCCCATCTGCGCCATCTACCAGGCGCGGTTCAACCGCTATCTGGCCAACCGGGGGGTGTGCGACACCGGCGACGCCAAGGTGTGGTGTTTCATCGGCGACGGCGAGTGCGACGAGCCCGAGACCCTCGGCGCCCTGTCCATCGCCGCACGCGAGCAGCTCGACAACCTCGTGTTCGTGGTGAACTGCAACCTCCAGCGCCTCGACGGGCCGGTACGTGGCAACGGCAAGATCATCCAGGAGCTCGAAGCGATCTTCCGTGGCGCCGGCTGGAACGTGGCCAAGGTCGTGTGGGGCTCGCGCTGGAGCGACCTGCTGGCCGCCGACGTCGACGGTGTCCTCCTCGACAAGCTGAACGCCACCATCGACGGCGAATACCAGAAGTACGCGGTGGAGGGCGCCGGCTACGTGCGGGAGCGCTTCTTCGGGTCCGACCCCCGCCTGGCCCGCATGGTCGAGCACCTCCCCGACGACGACCCGGTGTTCACCCTCCCACGCGGGGGCCATGACCGGGCCAAGCTGTACGCCGCGTTCGACGTGGCGGCGAGGCACGAAGGTTCCCCCACGGTCATCCTGGCCAAGACGCTCAAGGGGTCGCGGCTCGGCACGGGCATCGAGAGCCGCAACTCGGCCCACCAGATCAAGAAGATGGCCAAGAGCCAGCTGTCCGAGCTGTGCCAGCGTCTGAACCTCACCGACCTCGTCCCCGACGACGCGCTGGCGGGCGAGCTTCCGCCCTACGTGTCGCTGCCCGCCGGGTCGCCGGAGGAGGCGTACCTCCACGAGCGCCGTCGGGTGCTGGGCGGTTACGTCCCCACGCGCTCCGTTCGCCACCGGCCGCCGGGGCAACCGGCCGCGGCCGCATTCGACGACCTCCTCGGCGGGTCGGGCTCCCGGTCGGTGTCCACCACCATGGCCTTCGCCGGCCTCTTGCGGTCACTCTTGCGCGACGACACCGTCGGCAAGCGGGTGGTGCCGATCGTGCCCGACGAGGCCCGCACGTTCGGTCTCGATCCGCTGTTCAACCAGGTCAAGATCTACGCACCGTCCGGCCAGCGCTACGAGCCCGTCGACGCGGGGATGCAACTGTCCTACCGGGAGAGCGAGGACGGCCAGATCCTGGAGGAGGGGATCAACGAGGCCGGCGCCATGGCGTCGTTCGCAGCGGCCGGCACCAGCTACGCCACCTGGGGCGAGCCCATGATCCCCTTCTACATCTTCTATTCGATGTTCGGGTTCCAGCGGGTGGGCGACCTCATCTGGGCGTTCGGCGACCTACAGGGGCGCGGCTTCCTCCTCGGCGCCACCGCCGGCCGCACCACGCTCAATGGCGAGGGACTGCAGCACCAGGACGGCCACAGCCTCCTGCTGGCGTCGACGGTTCCCAACGTCGCCGCCTACGACCCGGCGTTCGCCTACGAGGTGGCGACGATCGTCCAGGACGGCATCGCCCGCATGTACGGCGACGATCCCGAGGACGTCTTCTACTACCTCACCCTGTACAACGAGAACTACGCCATGCCGCCCATGCCGGAGGGTGCGGCCGACGGGATCCGGCGGGGGCTGTACCGCTTCGCTCCCTCGCCCGACGGTTGCGGGCGGCGGGCCAGGATCCTGTTCAGCGGCACGGCCCAGGGTGCCGCACGCGAGGCCCAGGAGCTGCTGGCCGAGCACCACGACGTGGGCGCCCAGTTGTGGAGCGCCACCTCGTACAAGGCGTTGCGCGAGGACGCGATGTCGGCCGACCGCTGGAACCGGCTCCACCCGACCGAGCAGCGGCGCACGGCCTACCTGTTCGACGCCTTGTCCGGCAGAGAGGGCCCGGTCGTCGCCATCACCGACTACATGAAGGCGGTTCCCGACCAGGTGGCCCGGTGGATCCCCGGACTGACCACGCTCGGGACCGACGGCTACGGGCGCTCGGACTCGCGGGCTGCGCTCCGGCGCCACTTCGAGACCGACGCACCGCACCTGGTCGTCGCCGTGCTCGCCGCGTTGGCCGACATCGGCGAGGCGGAGCGCACCGAGGTGGCCGCTGCCATCGAGCGCTACGACCTCGACCCCGAGGCCACCGAGGCACGAGTCGCATGATCGGCCGGAGAGCAGCGCCCAGGAACGAAACCGGTGCCCGCGTCGAAGAGGAGGTACGGCGATGACCACCGTCACCAAGGGCCCGACGCCGGCGTTCGGCCCCGGAGGCCTCGCGCCGGACGGCTCCGGTCCGGCCGATCGGCGCCGGGCGAAGATCATCTGCACCCTCGGCCCGGCCACGCAGACGCCGGACGCCATTCGTGCCCTGGTCGACGCCGGCATGGACGTGGCCCGTCTCAACCTCTCGCACGGGACGCACGCCGAGCACGCCGCCATCTACAGCCGCGTGCGGGAGGCGTCCGACGCCGCCGGCCGCGCCGTGGGCGTCCTGGCCGACCTGCAAGGGCCCAAGATCCGCCTCGGGACCTTCCGCGGCGGCGTCGCCGTGCTGACTCCCGGCGCCGCGTTCACGGTCACCACCCGCATGACCGAGGGCACGAGCGAGCGGGCCTGGGTGTCCTACGAGGCGCTGGCCCGGGATGTCGCGGCAGGCGACACGTTGCTGCTCGACGACGGCATGGTGAAGCTGACCACGGTGTCGAGCGACGGTACGGACATCGAGTGCCGGGTCATCGAGGGCGGCCTCGTGTCGGATCACAAGGGCGTGAACCTTCCCGGCGCCGCCATCCGCACTGGCGCCCTCACCGACAAGGACGTCGAGGACCTGGAGTTCGCGCTGCGTTTGGGCGTCGATGTCGTCGCGCTGTCGTTCGTCCGCAGCGCCGGGGACCACGCCGCCGTCCGTCGCGTGATGGACGTGGTCGGCCGCACCGTGCCGGTCGTCGCCAAGATCGAGAAGCCGGAGGCCGTTTCGGACCTCGCCGCCATCGTCGACGCGTTCGACGGCATCCTCATCGCCCGCGGCGACCTTGGCATCGAGCTGTCGCTGGAGCAGGTGCCGATGGTGCAGAAGCAGGCCGCCCAACTGGCCCGCCAGCGCGGCAAGCCGGTGATCGTGGCCACCCAGATGCTGGAGTCGATGATCCACCATTCCCGCCCCACCCGGGCCGAGGTCTCCGACGTGGCCAACGCGGTGCTCGACGGCGCCGATGCGCTGATGCTGGCCGGCGAGACCAGCGTGGGCGAGCATGCCGTCGCCGCCGTGCGCACGCTGGCCCGCATCGCGGCGACCACCGAGAACGAAGGGCTCGACCGGGTGCCTCCCCTCGGCCCGCCCGTCGCCACGCCCGAGGAGTCCATCGCGGCGGCCGCCGCCGGCGTGGCGCGGACGGTCCGGGCGCGGGCCCTCGCCGTGTTCACCCAGACCGGCCGTACGGCCCGCTGCCTGGCCAGTCACCGCACCGCCGTCCCCGTGCTGGCCTTCACCTCCGAGCCCGAGGTGCGGAGCAACCTGGCGCTCACCTGGGGAGTGGAGACGTTTCTCGCGCCCGTGGTGGAGCACACCTCGGACGCCGTCGCCCAGGTCGAGCACACGTTGCTGAGCCTGGGTCGGGCCGTCCCGGGCGATCGCGTGGTGATCGTGGCCGGTCGGCCCGGCCACGCCGGCACCACCAATGCCGTCCGTGTGCACGAGCTCGCCTCCCAGTGACGGGCGTGGAGACGGCGCCGCCGGTGGTCCACCGGGTCGGCGTGGTGGGGTGCGGCCTCATGGGCTCGGGCATCGCCGAGGTCTCGGCGAGAGCCGGCGCCGATGTCGTGGTCCGCGAGGTGGGCGACGCCGCGTTGACCGCCGGACGTGAGCGGATCGAGGGGTCGGTGCGCCGCGCCGTCGGGCGCGGCAAGCTGCCGGCGGACGAGGCCGACGCCGCGCTCGCCCGGCTCCGGTACACCACGGACCTGGGCGACATGGCGGACCGCCAGCTCGTGATCGAGGCCGTCACCGAGCTCGAGTCGCTCAAGGTCGACGTGTTCTCCACCCTCGACAAGGTGATCGTCGCACCCGACGCCGTCCTGGCCACGAACACGTCGGCCATACCCATCATGCGCCTGGCCATGGCCACCGAGCGGCCGCAGCAGGTCGTGGGCCTGCACTTCTTCAGCCCGGTGCCGGTGCTCAAGCTGGTGGAGCTGGTCCCCTCACTGCTCACCGCCGACGAGACGATCCGGACCGCGCAGTCGTTCGCCGAGGATGTCCTGCACAAGCGGGTGATCATCTCCAAGGACCGGGCCGGATTCGTTGTCAACGCACTGCTGATCCCGTACCTGGTGTCGGCCATACGGATGGTGGAGACCGGCTTCGCCACCGCCGAGGACGTGGACGCCGGTATGACGCTCGGCTGCAACCATCCCATGGGGCCGCTGGCCCTGGCCGACTTCATCGGTCTGGACGTCACCAGAGCGGCCGCCCAGTCGCTCTACGACGAGTTCAAGGAGCCGCTGTACGCGGTACCACCGCTCCTCTCCCGCATGGTGGACGGCGGGCTGCTCGGCCGCAAGACCGGACGGGGCTTCTACCGCTACGACGCCGCGTAGCCGGGCAGCCGGTGCGGGCGGGAGGCAGCTGGGTCAGCTGTCCCGCGCCATTTCGGCGCCGACCTCGCCCAGGGCGGCGATGGCGGCATCCAGTTGGCTGTCGGAGAGGTAGGGCGCAGGACCGAGGCGGAGGACGTCGGCCCGGCTGTCGGTGAGCACGCCGCGGTCGGCCAGCGCCCGCTGGAGGCGGCGGGCGTGTGGGGACCGAAGGGCCAGGAAACCGGCGACCGATTCCGCCGCCCAGGAGCGATCCCGAGTGATGACCGCGTCCGGCAGCCCCAGCCCGTCGAACCCGGAGCGCAACTCGCCGACTTGGTGCAGCGACACCTCTCGGAGGAGGTCGGGCTCGAGGCCGTGGTCGGCGAAGAAGGCGAGCACCCTCGCCGCCCGGTAATGGCTCGTCGGGTCGTACGTGCCGCCGGCGAACCGGGTGGCCGGAGGTCCGTAGGTGACGGCCTCGGGCCGGGCGGCGTCGAACAGGTCGTCGAACTCGGCGAACCATCCGGTGACCGCCGGGCGCACCTCGGCTGCGTGCGGCGGTACCCGCAGGAACCCGTTGCCCTCACCCAGCTGCAGGTACTTGTACCCGCCGCCCGTGATCCACGCCGCGCCGAGACCGAGGTCGTGGATCGGGAAGGGAATGGCGCCCAGCGCGTGGTACGCGTCGACCAGCAGCTCGGCGCCGTGCCGCTCACACGTCGCCGCCAGGACGTCGAGGTGGGGCACGATCCGTGCGGAGGCGAACAGCACGGCGGAGGCGGCGACGAGCGCCGTGCGCGGGTCGACGGCGGCGCCGAGTCGTTCGGCCAGCGTCTCGACCGGCTCGGCGGCCACGGGCACCACCTCGAGGCCCTCCTCGGCCAATCGCGCCAGTTGGCGGCGCAGCGAGTGGAACTCGGTATCGGTGGTCACGACCCGGCGGCGCCGCCGCAGGTCGAGGGCCGACAGCAGCTTGACGACCAGGTCGTGGGTGTTGGGACCGAGCCCGATCTCGCCGGCCGGGTCGCCCAGCAGACGCCGGTACCCCGCCCGGACCCGCTCGGCCATCACCTCGGCCCGCTCCCATTTCCGGTCGACGGCGTCGGCCGCGTCGGCGAGGCACTCGAGCACCCCGGTCTCGGCGGCGTCGGGCCATGCCTGGTGGGAGTGCCCGGTGAGCAGCAGGCGGTCGGCGACGCGGAACCGGGTGTAGTGGGGGCCCAGCGCGTTCGGCGTGCGACGCAGCTCGGCCGGCGAGACGAGCGTCACAGCCGGCTCCGGATGGCCCACAGGTCTGGGAAGGCCGGGCGGAACAGCGTCGACCGCAGGTACTCGACGCCCGTCGAGCCACCGGTGCCGGGCCGGTCGCCGATGGTGCGCTCGACCATCTTGACGTGCCGGTACCGCCACTCCTGCAGGCCCTCGTCCAGGTCGACGAGGCGCTCGGCGATCTGGGCCGGCTCCCCGTCGTCCCGGTAGGCGGCCAGCACCGCCCCCTGCGCGTCGCCGGCTGCGTTCTCGTAGCCCTGGCCCTCCAGGTACTCGGTGAACGACGCGAACAGCGCCGGTCCGACGATCGCCTCGAGCTGGCGGAACTGCACCGACTGGAACCCGCTCGACGACTCGAGGCGGGCCCGGAAACTGATGAACTGCCGGGGCGTCATGGTCTCCAGCACGTCGATCTGGGTCACCACGACCTTGAGGATCGTGAGGATGCGCTTGAGGGTGTGGAGGGCGTGAGCGGTGTCCCCGGCCTCGAGCCGGTCCTGCAGGTGGGTGAGCTCGTGGAGCAGCTGCTTGAACCACAGCTCGTACACCTGGTGGACGATTATGAACAGCAGCTCGTCGTGCTCGTCGGACAGCGGGCGCTGGGCGCGGAGCAGCTCGTCGAGGGCGAGGTAGCGGCTGTAAGTGAGCGCGGGATCGTCGGCGGGCGTCCCACCAGGATGCCAGCCGCTGCGACGGGCGCCGGCCCGGCAAAGTCTGCCCCGCTCAGCCCGTCGCCGCCTCCGGGACGAACTGCTCCTCCTCGGTGGAGCCCACCATGGCGAGGGTGGCCGCGTGCCCGCCGGAGATGACCTTGGCCACCTCGTCGAAGTAGCCGGCACCGACCTCGCGCTGGTGGCGGGTTGCCGTGTAGCCCTCCGACTCGAGAGCCATCTCGCGCTCCTGGAGGGACACGTAGGCGCTCATGTCGGCGGTGGCGTACTGCGACGCCAGCTCGAACATCCCCGCGTTGAGGGCGTGGAAGCCGGCCAGGGTGATGAACTGGAACCGGTATCCCATGGAGCCCAGCTCCTTCTGGAAGCGGGCGATGGTGTCGTCGTCGAGGTGGCGCTTCCAGTTGAACGACGGCGAGCAGTTGTACGCCAGCAGCTTTTCGGGGAACTGGTCGTGGATCGCCTCCGCGAACCGACGGGCCTGGTCGAGGTCGGGCGTGGACGTCTCGCACCACAGCACGTCGGCGAACGGCGCGTAGGCCAGCCCTCGGGCGATGGCGGATTCGAGGCACGGCCGGGTGTGGAAGTAGCCCTCGGGCGTGCGCTCACCGGTGAGGAAGGGCCGGTCACGCGGGTCGACGTCACTCGTGAGGAGGGCGGCTCCGAGCGAGTCGGTGCGGGCCACCAGGACGGTGCGGGTGCCGGCCACGTCGGCGGCCAGGCGGGCGGCGATCAGCGTGCGGACGTGCTGCGACGACGGCACGAGCACCTTGCCTCCCATGTGGCCGCATTTCTTCTCCGATGCCAGCTGGTCCTCGAAGTGCACGGCCGATGCGCCCGCCTCGATCAGCGAGCGCATCAGCTCGTACGCGTTGAGCGGTCCCCCGAACCCGGCCTCGGCGTCGGCCACGATGGGCGCCAGCCAGTGGCGGGTGACCCGGCCCTCGACCCACTCGACCTGGTCGGCCCGCAGCAGGGCGTTGTTGATGCGCCGCACCAGCGACGGGACGCTGTTCGCCGGGTACAGGCTCTGGTCGGGGTAGACGTGCTCGGAGAGGTTGGCGTCGGCGGCCGCCTGCCAGCCGCTCACGTAGATCGCCTCCAGCCCGGCCCGCACCATCTGGACGGCCTGGCCCCCCGTCATGGCGCCCAGGGCGTGGACGTAGTCGCGATGCTGCATCAGTCGCCACAGCCGGTCGGCGCCGAGGGCGGCCGTGCGATGGTCCTGGCGGAAGGACCCTCGTAGCCGGACGACGTCACGCGCGCCGTACTCGCGACGCACACCGAGCCAGCGCGGGTTGCGCCGCCAGTCGTCCTCCAGGTCTGCGGTCTGCCATCCGGTATCGCCGTTGATCGTCACTGAAAGTCTCCTGTCGTGTGTCGCCCGGGAGCGGGCCGAATCGTCAATCGAGGTACTCGTACGCGGGAAGGGTGAGGAAGTCGTCGAAGCCCTCGCCCCCCGCCACTCGGGCGAAGAGCCGGCGGGCGTCGGGGAACCGGCCGGTGTCGAAGGTCGCCGGCCCGAGGGTTGCGCGCAGCCGGGCGACCTCGTCGCCGGCGATCTCGGCGACCAGCTCGGGCGTGAGGCGGCGGCCGTCGTCGAGGGTGACACCGTGGCGGCGCCACTGCCAGATCTGGGCGCGGCAGATCTCCGCCGTCGCCGCGTCCTCCATCAGGTTGTCGATGGCGGCCGCCCCCGTGCCCCGGAGCCACGACTCGAGGTACCGGATGCCCACGCTCACGTCGGCCCGGACGCCTGACTCGGAGACGGCCCCGCCGGTGGTGGCGACGGCGAGGAGGTCGCCGGCGCCGACCTCCACGTCGTCGCGAAGGCGGTCGAGCTGGTTGGCGCGTTCGCCGAGCACCCCGTCGAACACGTCGAGGGCGACGGGGACGAGATCGGGGTGGGCGACCCACGTGCCGTCGAACCCGTCGGCCGACTCGCGCCGCTTGTCGTCACGCACGCGGGCCAGGGCCGACGCCGTCACCTCCGGGTCACGCCGGTTCGGGACGAAGGCGGCCATGCCGCCGATGGCGTGGGCGCCCCGGCGGTGGCACGTCTGCACGAGGAGCTCGGTGTAGGCCCGCATGAACGGGACGGCCATGGTGACCTGGGAGCGGTCGGGCAGCACGAAGTCGGGCCAGGCGCGGAACTTCTTGATGACGCTGAAGATGTAGTCCCACCGACCGGCGTTCAGGCCGGCCGAGTGCTCGCGCAGCTCGTAGAGGATCTCGTCCATCTCGAAGGCGGCCAGCACGGTCTCCAGCAGGACGGTGGCCTTGATGGTGCCGGGCTCGAGGCCGAGGTCGTCCTGGGCGAAGAGGAACACGTCGTTCCACAGGGCCGCCTCGGCGCTGTTCTCGAGCTTGGGCAGGTAGAAGTACGGGCCCGACCCGGCGTCGAGCAGCGCCCGGGCGTTGTGGAAGAACGCGAGCCCGAAATCGAACAGCGACGCCGACACCGGCTGGCCATCGACCCGGAGGTGCCTCTCGACGAGGTGCCAGCCCCGCGGGCGGACGAGCAGCGTGGCGGTCTCGTCGGCCAGGTCGTATCGGCGACCGTCGGCCCCGTCGAACGAGATGGTCCCGCGCACGGCGTCGTGGAGGTTGCGCTGACCTCCCACCACGTTGTCCCAGGTGGGGGCGAGCGAGTCCTCGAAGTCCACCATGAACGCCTGGGCGCCCGAGTTGAGGGCGTTGATCATCATCTTCCTGTCGGCCGGGCCGGTGATCTCAACCCGGCGATCGGCCAGGTCCTTGGGTACCGGCGCCACGGTCCACTGGCGCTCGCGCACCCCGCCGGGACGGGGGAAGTCGGGCAGCTCACCGGCGTTCAGGCGGCGCTGGCGACCGGTGCGAGCGTCGAGCAGGAGCCGCCGCCGCCGCTCGAACGCCCGGTGCAGCCTGGCCACGAACTCGAGCGCCGGAACCGTCAGCAGCTCGCCCGCCAGCTCGTGCGGTGCGCATTCGATCCGTTCGTCCGCCGCCATCGGGCCTCCTCGCCTGTCGAAGAAGAGTGTTTGTTTCGACAACTCCTGGACGCAAGGGTTGTTGCGGCGTAACTTTTGATGAAATTGCGATTTCCGGGGTCGAAAGGAAAAGTTTCTTGGCGGCCGTCGACACCTTGCTGTTCGGCCAGCGGCTGCGCCACCTCCGGCGCGAACGCGGTCTCACGCTCGATGCGCTGGGCACCCGGGTGGGCAGGCCGGCGCCGTTCCTGTCGCTCATCGAAAACGGGCGGCGCGAGCCCCGCCTCGGCCTCATAGACGCCCTGGCCGCTGCCCTCGACGTCACCGTCGCCGAGCTGCTTTCGGCGGAGCCGCCCAACCGGCGGGCGTCGCTCGAGATCGCCGTGCAGCGGGCCCAGGAGGACCCGCTCTACCGGGACCTCGGGCTCCCGTGGTTGAAGCCGTCCGCCGCCGTCCCCGACACCGTGCTCGAGCACGTGGTGGGCCTCTACGAGGCGCTGCGCCGGCGCGCACAGGTGGCGCCCGCCGCCCCCGAAGCGGCGCGGCGGGCCAACGTCCAGCTGCGCGCCGACATGCGCCAGCGGGACAACTACTTCGCCGAGATCGAGGAGGTCGCCGCCGAGGCGCTGGCCGCCGTCGGCTACCGAGGCAGTGGCGCCGTGGCCGAGCGCATGCTCAGCGACCTCGTGGCCCACTTCGGGTTCACCCTCCACCGGGTGCAGGACCTGCCGGTGTCGGCGCGGGCGGTCACCGACCTCCGTCACCGCTGCATCTACATCCACCAACGCAACGCACTGCCCACACGGGCGGCCCGCTCGGTCGTGCTGCAGACGCTCGGGCACTTCGCCCTCGGCCACACCGATCCGCAGAGCTTCGGCGACTTCCTCCGCCAGCAGGTGGAGGCGAACTACTTCGCGGGGGCGGTGCTGGCGCCCGAGCGTCCCGCCGTCGACCTGCTGACCCGTGCCAGGGACCAGCGCGACCTGTCGGTGGAGGACCTGAAGCAGGTCTTCTACATCTCCTACGAGATGGCCGCCCATCGTCTCACCAACCTCGTCACGCGCCACCTGGGGCTGCCGGTGCACTTCCTGCGGGCCGACGACGACGGCGTGATCTGGAAGGCGTACGAGAACAACGGCATGCCGTTTCCGGCCGACGCCGACGGCGTCATCGAGGGGCAGCGGGCGTGCCGGTCGTGGGGCACACGGCGGGCCTTCGGGTCCTACGACCAGTTCGCCGAGCACGCCCAGTACACCTCGACTCCGGCCGGCGAGTTCTGGTGCATCACCCAGGTCGAGGTCGACCGGCGGGCGGCCGTCACCGTCGGCGCCCGCGCCAAGGATGCCCGCTGGTTCCGGGGCCACGAGACCACGAACCGGGCCACGTCGCGTTGTCCCGACGGCGAGTGCTGCCGTCGTCCGCCCGACGCGTTGGCGGCGCGGTGGCGCGGGCATGCGTGGCCCCTGGCCCGGGCCGACGGACACATCCTGGCCACGTTCCCCGCCGAGTCGTTCACCGGCGTCGAAGTCAGCGAGGTGTACGACTTCCTCGAGCGCCAGGACGCGCCCCGCCCCGCCTACTGAACGCCGGCTGCCGCCCGACCCTTCCCGCCCGGAGGGGTGCTCCCTCCGGATGCTCCCGCCCTCGCGTGGGCCGGCGCGCGCAGCACGCAGCGCAGATCGTCCGCCAACGAGGCCGGGTCGGAGCCCTTGACGATGAAGCCGACAGCGCCCTGGTGGGCCGCCTTGTCCGCTACGTCGTCGGGCTCGAGCCCGGAGATCACGACGACGCGGGCCATGGGCGCGACCGCCCGGATGAGGGGAAGCGCTTCGAGCCCGCCGACGCCCGGCATGGCCAGGTCCAGCAGGACGACGTCGGGTTGGTGGTGACGGGCGAGGGCCACCGCCTCGCGCCCGTCCACGGCTTCGGCGATCACGCAGAACTCGGTGTCGTCCTCGAGCGCCCAACGAAACAGCCTCCGCATGGAGGCCTCGTCGTCGACCAGCAGCACGCGCCTCGTTCCCGGAGCAGCAGGACCGGCGTCGACCGGGGCGAGGCTCGCGTCCTCGGCGACCCGCTCCAACGCCCACGCCAGCAAGTCGGCGGGCGACACGGGCCGGCAGAAGTGGTACCCCTGGGCCTGCTCGCATCCCAGCGCGCTCAGCTCGGCCAGTTGCTCGGCCGTCTCGACGCCTTCGGCCACAGTCGTCAGCCCGAAGGCATGGGCCAGATCGACGATGCCGGCCACGATGGCCCGGTCTTCGCGACTCGAGGCGTCGTGGTGCAGTCCGGCCACGAACGACTGGTCGATCTTGAGCGTGTCGACGGCCAGGCGCTTGAGGTAGGTCAGTGACGAGTAGCCCGTGCCGAAGTCGTCGACGCCGATACGGACGCCGAGGGTACGCAGCGCTTCCAGCGACCGCGCACACGAGTCGGTGTCGTCCAGGAGGACGCTCTCGGTGATCTCGAGGCACAACGCGTGCGGCTCGACGCCCGACGACACCAATGCCTCACGCACCTGCTCGACCACGCCCGGGTTGAGCAGCTCGCGGGCCGAGAGGTTGACCGACAAGGTGAGCTGCGCCAGGCCGGCCACGTCCCTGCGCCACTCGGCGACCTGCCGGCATGCCTCCCGCAGCACCACGGCCCCCAGGTTGATGATCAGCCCCGTCTCCTCGGCCACCGGGATGAAGTCGTTGGGGAGGATCAGCGTGTGCTCGTCCTTCTGCCAGCGCACCAGGGCCTCCACCCCGGCGATCCGGCCCGACGGGAGCGAGACCATCGGCTGGTAGTGGACGCGCAGCTCGCCGCCGTCGAGGGCGCGGCGCAGGGCGGTCTCGGTGCGTAGCCGTTGGTCGGCGGCGTCGCGCATGGCGCCGTCGAAGAGCACGCAACGGTCCCGGCCCTGTTCCTTGGCCTGGTACATGGCCGCGTCGGCGTCCCGCAGGAGGGCCCCTGCGTCGTAGGCGCCGTCGCCCAGCGCCACCCCGATGCTTACCGTGGCGATGACGTCGGTGCCTTGGATCCTCGTCGGAGCGGCGACCGCTTCGGCGATGCGCGCCGCCAGCGCCTCGGGGGAGCCGGGAGCGTTGTTCTCGGTGACGATGACGAACTCGTCGCCGCCGAAGCGGGCGATGGTGTCCTCGGGGCGCAGGACGCCCTCCAGCCGCTGCGCCACCGTCTTGAGCAGCTCGTCGCCGACCGCGTGCCCGAGGCTGTCGTTGATGACCTTGAACCGGTCGACGTCGAGGAACAGCACCGCCACCATGCCGCCGGTGCGACGCGACCGGACGAGCGCCCGCTGCACCCGGTCCTCCAGGAGGACGCGGTTGGGCAGACTGGTGAGCCGGTCGTGGGTCGCCTGGTGGTGCAGCGCCGCCTCGGCCCGCCGATGGCGGTCGGCGAGCGCGCATCGTTCCACCACGATGTCGGCGAACGCACCGAGGCTCTGCAGCATCGTGAACTCGCCGGGGCCGAAGAACGGCGCGTACGGGCTGGTCCACAGGACGAGCTCGCCGGCGGACAGCTTCACCCGGTGCAGCTCCCGCGACCGCCCCCCAGCGGGGGCACCCTCGCCCATGTCGTCGGCGGGGATCTCCAACAAGCCTTCGGTGGCACCGTGGCGCGCCAGCACCTCGCCCGACGTCGAGCGGAGGGCGGCGCCGCGCCCGCCGACCAGGGCGACGGCGCGGGGAAGGAGGACGGCGGCGATGTCATCGACGTTCTCGGCGCGGAACAGCGCGCCCATGGCGTTCTGTAAGGCGAGCTGGTCCGGCCGCCGCCACAGGATCAGGAGCCACGCCGGCGGAGCCAGCCCGACGAAGAACAGCACTGCCGACGCCAGGGACAGGCCCTGGTTGACGGCGATCATGGTGACGGACGGGCGCGACGCCCCGGCACCGCTGAGGAGGACGACGGCGTTCAGGCCGGCGGCGGCGACGGCCAGCGTGCGCATGCGCCGGCGGACGACCGCGGCCTCGTGGCGGGCGGCGACCCACAGGCGGGCGGCGACGATCGAGAACAGGATCGTCCACTGGACGAGGATCCCGATCCGGTATGCCGTCCACCAGCCGGGTTGCGCCATGCCCGGGTACGGCACGTAGGGCAGGGCCAGGCTGGCGATCACGATGGCTGCCGTCGTTCCGTAGGCAAGGGCCGCCACCGCCCGGCCCGCGGGCCGGAACGCAGTGGCGAAGCGGTAGAGGAAGAGCGGGAACAGGACGAGCACCACGAGGATCGTCTTGACGAACCAGATGGCGAGGTGGGTGGTCGGGTCGGCCCGGAGGACGAGGCCGATCACGGAGATCGTGGCGAGCGAGCCGAAGGCGAGCGTCGCCCACCGGATGCTCGCGTCGTCGCGCCGGCGCCACTGGCGCAGGCACGCCGCCGCGAGCAGGCAGAACGCGCCCACGTTCACCTGCCGGAGGACGTCGCCCAGCTGCTTCACGCCGAGCGCTCCGCACGCAGATCGGGACGGTGGCTGCGCATGCGCACAAGTGACCTATCGACACGTCTCCGGTAGCCGCCATGGTTACTTCGGGCCATACCGAGGTGGTCCGGCCCGTCTAGCGGTGCGCCACCCCGTCAGGCCTATTGGGCTGGGGACTCCCGTCCGCCCTCGGACGGCCGAAGGGCCGTACCGGCGCGAACGCCGGTACGGCCCGTGTCGGCCACCCCCCCTGGTCTCAGGCGCTAGAAGCGCCCGTGTGCCTGGTGGTTGCCCCGCTCCAGATTTCCGGAGGACGAGAGGGTGCATCCTCCGGTGATGGTGATCGAGAAGGTGTCGCCGGTCCCCGGCTCGCCGTCGTCGGTCATGGTGTACTCGGCTGTGGCGGGCGAGCCGTCCCCGCACCTGCCCGTCGCCGTGCCGTGCAGGGTGTCGAAGCCGGCGGCCGGATTCCCGGAGTCGATGGACTTGTCGGGGTTGTCGTAGCAGGACACGCTACTGACGGACTCGAGGTGGAAGCTGCCGCTCGAACCCCAGTTCACCTGGAGGTTGTTCTGGCCGTTCTCCTTGGTGCACTCGAGGCGGAAGCCATGGGTGACCGAGGCGTTGATGCGACCGCCGCCGGTCATCCAGCCCTTCGCGGCCGAGGGCGGCGGCGGGGGCGGAGGCGGTCCGGTGGTGGTGGTGCACGGATTCCCGTGGTAGTCCGCGATCGACTCGGCCACCACGACGTCTCCCAGCAGACTGCTCTGGAGCCACAGGGCGCGCTGGGTCACCACCCCGAATCCGGCGCCGGTCGACCTCTCCTGATGGTTCAGGTGCAGGGTGAGGGCCTCGTGCAGGAGGACGTCCAGCTGCGCGTCGGTGTACAGCCCCTTGAACAAGGTCTTGACCTCGAGCGACGCCGCCACGCCCGCGTAGAGCGAGATGTGGCCGTGCCCGGCGGGGACGTCGACGCTGAGACCGTTGATGCGAAGGCCGACGACGTGCGACTGACCCGTGAGGTACGGCGAGCCCGCCGAGCACTTCGCCTTGGCGTTGGAGGTCAGCACCGCAGCCTCGATCCTGTTGCCCAGCACCTCGATCCTCAACAGCGCCACGCCGGCCTCGCCCACGGCCTCGCGCGGGAGCGGCGGCGAGAACTTGTAGTCGCTCAGTAGCTGGGTGCCGCCGTACAGCACCTTGATGTCGGCCTTGAGGAGCGCCTGGGTGAGGAGCCACTTGTTGGTGAGGTTGGCGGAGACGTTGAGCTGCGCCTTGATGCCCTCGAAGTCCGTCACGCACGGGTCCTGCGGGGGGTTGGCTGCGAACAGCTCGGCGTTCACCCCGGCGAGCAGGCCGGCGCCGTTCAGCCGTGCCAGTGCCGCCCGGCAGCTGAACGTGCCGCTGGGCGTCCCGACCGTTCCGCCGCCGCCACCGGATGCCGGCCTCTTCGCTGAGGCCGGACTGGCGATCAACGTGCAGGTCGCAACTGCAACAAGCGTTGCGAAGAGCCGCCGACTCTTCCGTGACACGGACATCACCCCTCTTCGTCTCGGCGCCTGGGCGCATGGGAACGGGCGGCCTGAAGTCGGGGTGCGGATGCACCCTCGCCTCGATCTCGCACCAGGCCCCATTGCCGTGGTGGTCGACTGCCGCCGTAGAAGGAGGAGTGTGGCAGGTGACTAGTCACTGTCAAGAGCAGTTCGACGCGAGCGACCCATATCGGAAGGACGGGACGCCGTCGGTCCTTTCCCGGATGCCGCGAACTACCCAAGGCGTCGCCGGGCGGGTACTCCGGGCGTGACCCATTGCAGCTGGTCACGCCCCGGGGGACGCGGGCGCAAATGCGCCGGTCAGCTGTCGTCGTCGAGAATCGTGGCCGTCCCGCTCTCGTCGGTGAGGGTGGCCCCGCTGGCGGCGGAAAGGTTGAGGGCGACGGTCTCGTCGCCCTCGATCACGTCGTCGGCGAGGATCGGCACCTTCACGGTCAGCGAGGTCACTCCGGGGGCGAAGCTCAGGGTGCCGGCGACCCGGCTGTAGTCGACTCGCTTGACGGCGGTGCCGTTGGCGGTCCCGTAGGAGACCTTGACCGTGGACGTCGATGCCTTGGACAGGCTGACGGTGAACACCGCCGCCCGGGCCCCGGAGTCGCCCTCGTGCACCGACGCGTCGCCCACGGTGAGACGGATGCCGGAGACCGTCTTCGGATCGTCGTCGACGATGGTGGCCGTGCCGCTGGCGTCGCTGATCGGGGCACCCGCCGGGTTGGACAGCACCACGGTGAAGGTCTCGTTGGCCTCGTCCACGGTGTCGCCGGCTACGGGTACCTTGATGGTGGCGGCCGTGGTGCCGGCTGCGAAGGTGAGCGTGCCCGCCTTCGCCGTGTAGTCGGTGCCGGATGTGGCGCCCCCGTTGACCGTAGCGAAGTCGACCGACACCGCCGACGCCGACGGTTGGGTGAGGCTCACGGTGAAGACCGCAGCGCGGGTCGCGGTGTCGCCCTCGGTCACGGCCACCTCACCCACGGCGATGGTGACCAGCGGCGTGACCGTGATGCTCACCAGCCCGCTGTCGCTGCCACCGTGGCCGTCGGAGACGGCGTACGTGAACGTGTCCGTTCCCAGGAACCCGGGGTCGGGCGTGTAGGTGAACGACCCTTCGGCGTCGAGGCTCACGGCGCCGCCGGCGGGATCGGACGCCGAGCCGGCGCCCAGGACGTCTCCGTCCGCGTCCGTGTCGTTGGCGAGGACGGCGGGGGCGGCCACGGTCAGGGCGACCCCGGACCCCGTGGCGTAGCTGTCGTCGACGGCCACCGGGGCGTCGTTGACGCCTGCGACGGTGATCGTCACGAGGCCCCCGTCGGCCCCGCCGGCGCCATCCTCGACGACGTAGGTGAAGGTGTCCGTGCCGGCGAAGTCGGCGTCGGGGGTGTACGTGAACGACCCGTTGGGATCGAGCACGACGGAGCCGCCGGGTGGATCACTGGCCGAGCCGGCCGTGAGGCCGGAGCCTTCCTGGTCGGTGTCGTTGGCCAGCACACCGGGGGCGGCCACGGTGAGCGGGATGTCCTCCGTCGCCGCATAGAAGTTGTCGCCGGCGACGGGAGGGTCGTTGACGGCGGCGACCGTGATGGTGACCTGGCCTGTGTCGGTGATGGGGCTGCCGTCGCTCACCGTGTACGTGAACGTGTCGGTGCCGGAGTAGTTCGCGTCCGGGGTGTAGATGAGCCCGCCGTTCGGCTTGAGCTGGACGGAGCCGTTCGGAGGATCCGTGGGCGAGCTGACGAGCAGTGTGTCGCTGTCGGCGTCGGTGTCGTTGGCCAGCACACCCGGTGCTGCCAGCGTGAGGGAAACGTCCTCGCTCGTCGAGTACGTGTCGTCGGTGGCGACCGGAGCCGCAGTCACCGGCTTCGGGGTGATGGTCACCTGGCCCGTGGCATTCAGGCCGCTGTCGTCGGAGACGACGTACGTGAACGTGTCCGTGCCGGTGAAGCCGGGGTCGGGGACATAGCTGAACGAGCCGTTGGGGTTGAGGGTCACGGACCCGCCCGCCGGGTCGCTGGCCGAGCCGGCCGTGAGGACGTCGCCTTCTGGATCCGTGTCGTTGCCCAGCACCCCGGGTGCGGCGACGTTGAGTGGCACGGCATGGAGCTTGCTGTAGCGGTCGGCGAGCGCCACCGGAGCGCGGTTGCCGCTCAGGTCCACGTGCACGGTGGCGAGCTGGTTCGCTCCTCTGGAGTCGCGCGCCACGTACTGGAACGTGTCGATACCGGTGAAGTCGCCGTCCGGCGTGTAGGTGAACGACCCGTCGGGGTTGATGGACGCGGTGCCGTGGGCCGGGTCGCTCGGGAACACGAAGGTGCTGCCGGTCGACTGCGCCGGGTAGTCGGGGCCCGGGACGAACACCGCTTGCGCATTTACCGCCGTCAGCTGGTTGCCGTCGGGATCCGTGTCGTTGGCCAGCAGTCCCGGCGCACCCACCGTCAGGACACCGCTCTTGGACGTCGAGTAGGCGTCGTCGGCCGCGACCGGGGCGCCGTTCGGCAGGGTCGAGGACAGGGCGCAGACCGAGCGACCCACGACCATGTCGCCACGAGCGATGTCGCCGAGCAGGTACATGTGGGCGGCGTTCACGGTGATCGAGTCGGGTCCGATCACCTGCTCGTTCAACACGATCGTGAAGTGGTCGCCGACATGGTCGATCGTTCCGCTGCGCGTGTAGTTCGGGGGCGGGTTGGCGGGTATCGGCTCGGTGACGATCGGTTCCTGGGTGTCCTTGTCGTACTTCGTCTCGATGATGCCGTTGACGAAGGTCGCCGACGCCGTGAGGCCGGCCTCGGTCGCCGTGCAGGTGCTGTGCGCCTCGTCGGCGATCAGTGGCCCGGGCCCGATCCCGCCGGGCGAGTTCGGGTCCGGCGGGTCCCGCAGGACGATGGCGGTCGAGCTCGTGACCGCGCCGCTGGACGGCGCGCCCTGAGTCTGCACGGTGATGGGTCCTGAGGGCGGTGCACTCGAGACGGTGTCGGGCCAGATCCCGCCGAAGATGACGGCCGGGCCGTACTGGCCTCGCGCTCCGTCGGGATCGGTGGCGGTGACGGGGGAGGTCGACCCTGAGGCCGGCAGGGACACCGAAGGGCTGGCCGCCTCGGCTGGCGCATTGGCCGCCTGGCCGCAGCCGCGCAGCGTCGGTGGCCCGCCGAACAGACCCACGTTGGCGTAGTAGCCGCATGCGCTGCCGGTGACCGAGGACACGACGGCCGATGCCGGCGTCGACGCGACGACGGCGATCGTCGCCGATCCGACCAGCGCCGCCGCCAGCGCGCGGACCAACGTGCTCGTGTGCCGTCCCGCCATCTCTGCTCCCCTCGTCCCCAGTCGTTCAGATCACGCGAGGCACCGGCGATCGACTGCCACCGTGTGCGAATCCCGCGTCGCCGTACACAGGGTACGACGACCGGTCGGCGAAAAACATCCGCCACCATGGCCTATTCGCGGGCCCGGGCGGAGGCTGGCCGGCCCCGAAATCCCGACATTCGCGCCGGATCAGTCGTCGTCGAGGATGGTCCCCACGCCGGTGCCGTCGGTGATGGCGGCGCCACTGGCCGCCGACAGGGTGAGGGCGAAGGTCTCGTTGCCCTCGACCACCGTGTCCGCTGCCAGGGCGACCTTGACCGTCACCGAGGTCACGCCGGCTGCGAAGCTGACCGTGCCGCTCGCCTTCGTGTAGTCCAGCCCCTTGGTGGCGCTGGCGTTGGCCGTGGCGTAGGAGACCTTCACCGTCGACGTCGACGCCTTGGACAGGCTGACGGTGAACACCGCACTTCGCGGTCCCGAGTTGCCCTCGTGCACCCGCAGGTCACCCACCGCCAACCTGGGGCCGGTGACCGATTTGGGGTCGTCGTCGACGATGCCGCCCGTCCCCGTGGCATCGCCCAGCGCCACTCCCGTGGGGTTGGACAACACCACGGCGAAGGACTCGTCGGCCTCGTCCAGCGTGTCGCCGGTGACGGGGACCTTGACGGTCATCGACGTCACTCCGGCGGCGAAGCTGAGCGTGCCGGCTTTGGCCGTGTAGTCGCCG